>JBDKTH010000263.1:0-7547 GCA_039680305.1 Thermoguttaceae bacterium
GCAAAGATGCCGAAGTCCTGAAAGCCCAGCAGGTAGTCGTTGTAGGCCAGATGTGCCTGATAGAACCACCATCCGGCCAACGCCACGGAAACGGCGACGACGCCCCAAAACCAGGGGCTCGGCCAGCGGGAGACGCGTGGCGGGCCATCGGGAAACAGGCGGGGGGCCAACCGGTCGGTCGTGCGCCAGACGGCCATGCCCGAGATAAAGGCGAAAAACAACGGTTCCAGGAACGACGGTTCGGCAAGCGCCGGCGGCAAGGGGATCGTCTGCCGGACCTGTGCAGCGATCGGGATGACAGCGCTGGACAATAGCCAGAAGGCGGGGTAGAGATCGCCGAGGTCCCCTTTGCCGGGCAAGGGCCGTGCCACGTGCCAGGCCGCAGCGCTGATCACCGCCCCCACTGTCAGAAGGAAGAGGGGCCGCCAGTCCCAGAACGTCGCGGAGCCGAACACATCGTACCCGTAGACGAGGTGGGTGCGAGAGAAGAGGAGATACCCGGCTGATGACCAGGCGGCAAACGCCAACAGGGCCAGCAGGTGGGGCGGGGGCCGTCGCAACATGTCCACTCGTTCCCCCGCTGCTCCTCAAACGCTTCCGAGCCGGGCCGTGTCGGCCCGCTTCCCACTCGCAGTGCGTCCACGGCTCCTAGGATACTCGCCGGCCCAGACGCCGGCAAGGTTGCCCGAGTCGGTAGTACGGTGGGGCAGGGGGTTAGTTGGTCAGATCGAACTCGAAATGGTTCTCGCGGTCGGGCTTGACGTCGGCGGTCAGGCCAGAGGTCTTGAAGCCGGCGTACTTCACGGGCAGGAGATGGGTTTCTTTGGGAGGTTCCAGGGACAATTCAGGATTGGCGTTGGCCTTCTCCGATTGGGTTTTGGTGACCCGGACTTGCTGGGGACCGGCGACGGCCCCGTCGCCGGAATCAAACGTGGTCAAGGTGAAGCGTGCGGCGGAGTCGGTAACGCAGAATGCCGCTCGATTCTAGGCAGCCGAATTGAACACGACTGTCGCACCGTCGACCGGTTTGCCCTTGTGGAGCACCACGCCCTGGACCGGATAGGTCTTGGGCCGCTTCGCGGTCCATTGGTCTGCGCCTCGCGACGAGCAGCCCGCGCTCAGCAGGAGGAGCGAGAGCACGAGGCTGGAGAGCATAAAGCGAGAGAACAATTGAGTTGTCATTGCGTTTCTCCTCAGTTGCTTACGGCTTCGCCGCCATCTTTGGAGCCCATCGCCCCCCAAACACCGTAAGGGCTTATCCCGGTCGTTACGGCGGAAGCGGAGAGGTTGCCGGTGTCGATCGTCTCGCTCACAAAGCGGACCGAGCCGTCGGCCATTGCCACATTCGCTCCGCCCGGATGACGGCTGCCCATCGTAAGGATGCCGGTGGTCGTCTGGCCGTTGCAGACTGGGCCGTTGGGCGGGAGGATCGTGTTGCAGGCGACGTAACCGGCTCGGCCATCGCACCAGCGGGTCCCCAGGGAACGATTTCGGTCCAGGAGTGCGGACGCGTTGGTGTATTGGCCGTTGGCATAGCCCGCGCGGCAATTGACCGGATTGGTTGTGTTGGCCGTCGAGTTGCGGCCAAACGCATTGCCCGCCGGCGGCTTGGCGACCTCGCCCATGGCGATCGTGTTGCTCGTTCCGTCGGTGATTTCCGCCATGCGGGTGTAGCTATGGGGCCCGAAGAGGCCACGGACCGGGGTTTTCTTCGGGTAGGCGTAGGTACCGGTGTCCCAGTGCAGATATTGGTAGGAGTCGCCCGTGCAAAACGCATAGTTGTTCTGTGCAATCACGTCAACGTCCTTGGTGTCGACGTCCGACGGACACAGAAGCGTGGAAATCTGTGTCTTCCAGGGCTGGTAGCTCGTGTTCCAGACGTAGCTCGGGCTCTTGGAGATCGTTTCGTACAAGGGCAACTGTTCCATGAACGGGAGCATGCCGACAAAGCCACTGAAGCGAGGCGTGGTCGCGCCGTTCATCCCGCTTTCGGCCGGGCCGCCGATGAGGGCGGGAAAGGCGTTGTAGGTATCGTAGTAGTTGTGCAGGGCCAGGCCGAACTGCTTGAGGTGATTCAAACACTGGGCTCGCCGCGCCGCTTCCCGGGCCGCCTGAACGGCCGGTAGCAACAGCGCGATCAAGATTCCGATGATCGCGATCACCACGAGCAGTTCCACGAGAGTGAAACCCGAGGGGCGTTGCGGGAAAGTCGACGACGCGTGGCCGCGGGGAGCAGCCCCGGTCGCGTTGGGAGTCCGGTGGTCGGACATAGCACAGTCTCCGTCAAGGGGGTGAATCGTTTCTCCTCAGTTGCTCACGGCCTCGCCGCCGTCCTTGGAGCCCATCGCTCCCCAGGCACCGTAGGGGCTTGTCCCGGTGTCGACGGCGGAAGCGGAGAGGTTGCCGGTATCGATCGTCTCGCTGACGAAGCGGACGGAGCCGTCGGCCATTGCCACGTTGACTCCGCCTGGATGGCGGCTGCCCATGGTGAGGATGCCGAGGGTCGTCTGACCGTTGCAGACCGGGCCGTTGGGCGGAAGGACCGCGTTGCAGCCGGTGTAGCCGGACCGGCCATCGCACCAGCGGGTCCCCAAGGAACGATTGCGGGCCAGGAGCGCGGACTCGTTCAAGTATTTGCCATTCGCATAGTCTGCACGGCAGTTGACCGGATTGGTCGTGTTGTTGAAAGAGTTCCGTCCAAACGCGTTGCCCGCCGGCGGCTTGGCGATCTCGCCCATGGCGATCGTATTGCTCGTCCCGTCGGTGATTTCCGCTATGCGGGTATAGCTGTGGGGGCCGAAGAGGCCGCGGACCGGGGCCTTCTTTGGATAGGCCCACGTGGTGGTGTCCCAGTGCAGATAGCGGTAGGAGTCACCCGTGCAAAACGCATAGTTGTTGTGCCCCCAGACCGTCACGCCGTCATCGTGGACGACGTCCTTGGTATCGATGTCCGACGGACACAAGAGCGTGGAAATCTGCGTCTTCCAGGGCTGGAAGCCCGCGTTCCAGACGTAGGTCGGGCTCTTGGAGATCGTCTCGTACATCGGCAACTGTTCCAGGAAAGGGAGCATGCCGATAAAGCCACTGAAGCGAGGCGTGGTCGCGCCGTTCATGCCGCTTTCCGACGGGCCTCCGATGAGGGCGGGAAAGGCGTTGTAGGTATCGTAGTAGTTGTGCAGGGCCAGGCCCAACTGCTTGAGGTGATTCAGACACTGCGCACGCCTCGCCGCTTCCCGGGCTGCCTGAACGGCCGGTAGCAACATCGCGATCAGGATTCCGATGATCGCGATCACCACGAGCAGTTCCACGAGGGTGAAACCATACGGTCCTTTCGGAAAGGGGGGCGAATCGTGGCCGTCAGCAGCAGCCCCGGTCGCGTTTGACGTTCGATGATCGGACACAGCACGGTCTCCATCAAGAGGATGAATATCGATCAGGGCAAAACGGGAAAGGCTCGAAGCACCACGTTGTCGACGTACAGCAGACTGGTGGGTGAACTCTCCATATTCACAAAACTGACGCTGATCGGCTGGCCGACCAGTTCGGGATGCAAGCTGGTGTTGAGCGATAGCGCGATGATCGGTTCCATCGCATTGCGTTCCGACACGGAGAAGGAAACGGCATAGCTCTTGGAGTGGGTGCCCGCGCCGAAGGCGACGCGGCCGCGTGCGCCGGGGACATTGCTGCCAATGTCGGCCGTGAGGACGTAGACCGTGTTCGACGTGAAGTTGCTCGCCGGCGGATGGCCCGTCTGGCCGTCAAACCGCGTGGAAAAGACGCTGATCGCCCCCTGGACGACGGCGTATTGCTCCCCGGTCACGCCCCGCACGGCCGTCCCCTTGGTGCGCAAGGCATAGGGGCGATTCCAGAAGGGCGCTGCGATATCCCGCGTCTTGGCGTAGACCTCGCTCTTCGGATCGCTTGCCTCGGCATCACAAAAGGCGGGGCCGACCGCCGGCTCTTCAAACGAGCCGTTCAGTTGGGTCGGATCGATCAGCACCTTGACGGGAACCGGAGGCATCGTGCGGGTAAAACGTTCTTGGCGTGCGATGGCCATCGCGATGATCTTGGGGAACCAGCCCAGTTCGCCGCCGCCCGAGTCGTCACGATTGCTTTGGTCGTGGATCACCTGGGCGGCCTCACCGGCGCGGAGCAGTTGTCCCGTGCCCATCTTGCCTTGGGGGGTGGTCGCGACGAGTTTCACTTCGCCGGAGAAGACGACCGTCTCCATCCGGCCATCGGGAGCCACCTCGGCCCCAAATTCGGTTCCCAGGTCGGTCACGCTGGCCGTGGGCGTGTCGACGGCGAAACCTCTGGCACGTTCGGTGGTGGCCTGGCCGGTCAATCGGCCGAGGGACAGAAAACCGCCGTTGGCGGAGGTGACTTCATACTTCACCGGCCCCTGGAGAATGGCCTTGAAGCCGGTGTCGTAGGTGAGTTCCAAGAGGCCTGTTTCCAGGTGGAACTTCTGCCCGATGCGGACCCGATCGTAGAAGCCTGCCCGCGTTGCACCTTCGGCCCACTGGCACGCCTTCATGCCGGTAATCTGTCCGACGCCGACCGGTCGCAACTCCTCGAACGAGGCCATCGCCGACGGCACGGAATGAGCCATTTCCGGTGAAGCGGCCGGCTTGTCCTCCCACATCCACTGCACGACGAAACTCACGAAGAGCACCAGCGAGGCCCAGGCCAGGTATTGGACGACGCCGATTTGCGTCCAGCGGCGCAGTGTGCCGCCAAGAGGGCGAAGCAGCGGGACGGCTGGGAGGCCATACTCCTGAGGTTCCGGCGCGGGCGTCGGCACGCTGGCCGACACAGGGGGCGGAGGGGGCGACTCAAGGATCGCCGAGATCAACTCCAACAGCGGCTCGACATCTTCTTCCGTGTCGGCCTCGTGGCAACCCGCATCAAGGGTCGGCGTTGGCGACGCCTCGTCGGGCGTCTCGCTTTTGATCGCCTCGATCACGCGTTGGACACAACGCTCCGTGCGCGCCGGCTCGGGATGGAGCAGGTGGGTAAGCAACGTGTCGAGCAACTGAAGATCAGCGATTCGTCCATAATCTTCCCGGGCCAGGTCGTCGGCCAGCAGCCGATCCTCTCCGGCGTCCAGAAAGTCGTTGGCATAGTCATCGAGATCGAAGTCGTGGTCGTGGGGCTGGTCGGCCGAGGTCATGGTTGTTGCCCTCCCGGCGTCAGCTTGCGCAGCACGCAGTCCAGCAGGGCGTTGCGGGCCCGCTGGAGCCGTTTCTTGATCACCTCGACGGTCGTGTTTAGTCGCGAGGCCGTTTCTGCTCGCGACAATCGCAAGGTATAGCGATGGCGGATCGTTTCTCGCATCAACTCGGGGAGCTGCTCCAGACACCGCCGCAAGCAGTCCAGTTTCTCGTCGAACGTGTCGCCCGGCTGCTTCTGGATCGACGCCAGCCGGGTCTCAAACTGCTCCAGCATCGCCTCGTTGCAGACGGGCATCGCCTTGGCCGCCTGGCGACGGTGGGCCAGCACCACCTTGGCGGCGATCCCACGCAGCCAAGGCCCAAACGGACGACTCTGGTCAAAGCGGTCGCTCGTGCGCCAGGCAATGAGCATGGTCTCCTGGAACAGATCATCCACGACGGCCGGATCGCGCACCGCGGAACGCAGGTAGACCATCAGCATGGCCGCGTTCTCGCGGACGAGGATGCCAAACAGAGTCCTCGAATCAAGCGTCACGGCGTCCCCCCATTTGGATCGCCTCCAGCTCAAGAGATGACATCATCTTCTTGAGTATTGGTTGGTGGCGAACGAAAAGGGGACAAAAAAGCCGCGGCTCTTCTTCTCGGGGCGAAATTCCGCAAGAGAAGACCCGGAGACCCACATCGGGGTAGAGATTATAAGAAAACCGAGGGGACGATTTCAGAGACTCTCGCTGCTGGGAGGCGTGCGAAGCTCAGCGTCATGCGGTGTTTCTTGATCAGTAGCTCCTGCAGGGGCCAATTTGCCATTCCCAAGGGCTAAAGACTCTTGAGTACCACCGGTTCGGGAGGGCGGGCATTGCCTAGATAGCGCAGATGGTGCGATTGACATAAACGCTAGACTTTTCTCAAGCGTTAGACTCATTGGGCCGAATCTAGAAGTGGACCGGTTTGGCTGCCTCCTCCATTTAGGGAGGGGTCAATGCCGCTCCAATTCGGCTGGAACTTGCCGCGAGCCGAGCAGTAGGATTCCGAAACTGGGGCATGCGGAAGAGATCAAGTCCCAACTTCCCTTGAGCTGAACTGATCCATGGCAACCGACGTCTCGTTTCGAGGTTCTGAGCCACGCTCCGGCGGTCTGCTGGCCGGTCTCGGCCTATGGATCGCCGGGTGGATCGCGGATATTGGGGGAACGATCTACGATTGGATCGCGGGGCTGGGGAGTATTTCGGTCTTCATCGTCACGATGCTCGGCTGGCTCCTGAGCCGGTGGCCGCGCAAGGGGACGATCCTGCCGAACTTCTACCAGATTGGCGTGCTCAGTCTTCCCGTGGTCGCCCTGACGGGGACGTTTATCGGCATGGTGCTGGCCGTGCAGAGTTATTCCCAGTTCCGGATGATCGGCATGCAGACCCGGCTGGGGGCGGTGATCAATATGTCGCTGGTCCGCGAACTGGGGCCGGTCTTGGCCGCCACGATGCTGGCCGGGCGGGTCGGCAGTTCGATGGCCGCCGAGTTGGGCACGATGCGCGTCACCGAGCAGATCGATGCGCTGGCCGTGATGGGCACCAATCCGATCCACTACCTGGTCGTCCCACGCTTCCTCGGGTGCCTCGTGCTGATCCCGATGCTGACTGTGATGGCCGATTTCATGGGGGTGGTGGGCGGCTACTTCTACAGCATCTATATCCTCGACATCGATTCGTTTCACTACATGAAGAACTCCGCCCAGTTCGTCGGCCGGTTCGATCTTTTTTCGGGGATGTTCAAGAGCTTTTTCTTCGGGGCCGCCATCGCCGTGATCGGTTGCCATCGCGGTTTCAACTGTGATGCGGGGGCCGAAGGCGTCGGCCGCGCGGCCACCGAAGCCTTCGTCTATTCGTTCGTCGTGATCCTGTTCCTGGACCTGATGCTCGGCATCGGCCTGGAGCGGTTCTACGGAATGATCTGGCCGCAAGCACCGTCGTTGTTTTAGGGCCCGTTTGTTGCGGGTTGGTAGATGGTCCACGCCCCAATGAATCCGAGCGGAACCGGGCACCCCTTGCTGCAAATCGAGCAGCTGGGGGTCACACTTGGACATTCCACGGTCCTCCGCGACCTTGCGTTCGACGTTCCCCGTGGTCAGACCCTGGCGATCATCGGCGAAAGCGGCTGCGGCAAGACCGTGTTGTTGAAGACGATCATCGGCCTGCTGCGCCCCTCGCACGGAGCGGTTTACTTCGACGGCCAGCACCTGGCCACGCTCTCCGAGAAGGAACTCACCCAACAGCGGATCCGCTACGGTTTCGTGTTCCAGCAGGCGGCCCTGTTCGACAGTATGACGGTCGGGCAGAACGTGGCCTTTCCCCTCGAACAGCATACCCGCAAATCCGAGGA
>JBDKTH010000145.1:0-2190 GCA_039680305.1 Thermoguttaceae bacterium
CAACACCACTACCGCACACCGTAATGAAGGGGCTCGCATGACTAGAGTGTCCTTTAGAAATGGACGAGAAGGCGGCGCAGCGGCGATCGACCTCCGTGTCCTATCGACATGCCGGCGTCCTCTTCCCTGAGGACATGGTTCCACAGAAACTGGCGATCTGGGTGTCCAAGAGCGCCTGTTCCATTCTTATCAAGATGAGTCGGACACTTCCGGCACGACACCTTACCGAAAGCCCCGCGTGCATTCCTGCGTCTCGTGCGTCGGCCTCGAGCGACATTCCCGAGGTGGGCCGGGCGGACTCCTTCCGCGGACTGGCCCGCCGACACAGCGTTGCGGATTATAGAGACCCTAGGGTGCCAGTCAATGTCAATTGTTGGAGGCCCAAGAAAGGCGAAGGACGGCAGCCGGCGATCACCCTCGAAAGGGAGAAGCACATGCTGCCGTCCCCGCGGCCCGGCAGGAGAACCGCGTGAGCGGGGTCCGCGAAGAGACAAGTCAGACCAATGCGTCCAACTCCCTTCTTCACGGCCCCTCAATCGGGAAGATTACTTGGCGTCGGAGACCGCTTCGGCCCGGAGCGATTCCTGGTAGCGTTGGGCCACCACGTCCCAATCGATCACGTTGTAGAACGCTTCCACATATTCGGGGCGGCGATTCTGGTACTTCAGGTAGTAGGCATGCTCCCAGACGTCGATCCCCACGAGCGGCGTATGCCCGATCATCAGGGGACTGTCCTGATTGGCGGTGTCTTCGACGATCAGGTTGTTCTCGGCGTCGACGCTCAGCCAGGCCCAGCCACTGCCGAACCGATTCAAGGCCGCCTTGGTGAAGGCCTCTTTGAACCCGTCGAAGTGGCCGAACCGCTGGGCAATCGCGCGGCCCAACTCGCCCCTCGGCTCGCCGCCGCCCTGGCGATTCATGCTCGTCCAGAACAAGGCGTGGTTGGCATGCCCCCCACCGTGGTTTCGCACCGCCGTACGAATCTCCTGCGGCACCTGATTGAGCGAAGCGATCAACTCTTCGACGGGCTGGTTGTCCAACCCGAACCCGGCGATCGCCTCGTTGAGCTTGTTCACGTAGGTCTGATGGTGCTTGGTATGGTGGAGCTCCATGGTTTGGGCGTCGATATACGGCTCCAACGCGTCGTAAGCATAGGGCAGACGTGGCAAGGTGTAGGGCATGAGGATTTTCTCTCCGCTAGGAAACGAGTTTCGCCGATACGCATTTTCTTAACCCCTCTGAGAAACGGGCGATGCAAGGAGACCCCCGACGGCCATCGCAGGGCGGCCCTCACGATCACCCTTACTCAGAGGGGTGGCAGGGCAGTTTTGATGCTTGCTGGCACACTCCTGAACGCGAGTCTTCACACGGCCAAACGAGTTCGCCACTGGCCAGTGTGATTATTACCCACTTGAGCTGTAATTATTCTAGCGCGCGCGGCGGTGCTGGCAAGGGATTCCCGCAGGGAGGACGCCTCAACAGGGAGGGGAATGTCGAAAGGCCAAATGTCGAGGCAAAACGCCAAAGTAGCAAAGTAGGGCGGTGCCGAGCTTGCGAGGCCCGCCACTCGACGGCCACGGATCTATCTCGACAGGAAGGGATCGAGGGCAGCGAAGCGAGATGGCAAAGTCTCTGTCTCTCGGCAATTCCCCTCACCCTAACCCTCTCCCGGAGGGAGAGGGGACTGGAATTGCCACGTTTTGAAAAAGGCTATTGCCCGTTGAGTCCCGCATAGGCGATCTGCTGGATCATGTTGACCATCGACATGCGTTGCTGATAGAGGATCGCCAGGCCGGCGACCGCATTGGAGGCCAAGGCCTCGTTCATAGCGAGCCGGACGTCTTCTTCTTCCTCGTTGAAGCCGTCGGTCTGGGGGATCGCCGTTTCGAGATCTTCCTGAAGGTCGGAGAGCAGTTGCGAGGACGACGCGAGGGTCGCGGTGGAGAAGCCGTCGACCGAGCCCTGCACGCGGGTCAGCTGGCCGATCGCCTCATCGACGATTCGGATGGCTTGCGACGTGTTGCCGTCCAGTCCGGCATAGGCGCCGCCGGAGTAGAGCTCGTCGAGGGTTCCGCTGATTCCGCCGAGGTGATTGGCCTGCAGGCTGGGCAACGCCAGCGTGGCGCGATGGTTGAGGTCGGGATCCACGGCAAAGGTTAAGGCCGTGCTGTTGGAGGCCGTGATCGTATC
>JBDKTH010001042.1:0-3247 GCA_039680305.1 Thermoguttaceae bacterium
AGACGTCGAGCGAGTCCTCCAGTCTGCCGCCGGTGCCTCAACTACCCCCAAAACGCGTCCAACTTTCCGCGGGGCCAAAAGCGTCGGCACGCCTGACGACTGCGGAAGACGCCAGTCGTAGGGAACGGACGGATTTTGCGGAGCAGAGCGATCCGGAGGTGCCGACGACGCCGACCGCGTCCAACGACCTGTTGGCGCAGGGGGGCCAAGCCTTGACCGAGGGCAATACGCCAGCTGCCCTGGCTTGCTTCCAGCGGGCGATGGCCGACAGGCCGGACGATCCGCAAATCCCCATCTCGGCCGCCGTGGCCGCGCTGCGTTACAACCATCCGGACGTAGCGATCGAACTGCTTGAGCCGGCCACGCGGCGTTTCTCCGACTCCGCTTCCCTCCAACGGATCCTGGGGACTGCCTACTATCGACGGGGGGACTATCGTTCTTCTCAAGTCGCGCTCCAGCAAGCACTTTCGTTGGACAAGTCGAATGCTCTGTCCTACTTTTTAATGGGTTGCACTCAGGTGAAGCTCGGAGAGACCGAGGCCGCCGAACGTTGTTTCCGGCAGGCCCAGTTGCTCGACCCGAAGTACACCGCGAGACGCTAACGCGACGAGCGTTGCCTTTGAACCGAGTTTCGATTCCGAGGCTCGTTGCGTAGCTCTGGCGGCGGCTTTGCTGGAGACAACCTGCCATACCCATCCACGCGCCAAGGATGCGTGGATCCTCCACGGATGGGCCAGGTTGGACCGGCAGAGCATAATGAGCGACTTGAAGGACAATACGTACTGGCAGGCGTGGGCGGCCTTGCTGCTGTCGACCGCTTGGGTCGTCGCCTCACTGGCGGGACTGGTGGTCGGTGATGGTTCTTTGCCAATCCGCGCGGGAACCTTTGCTTGCAGTCTGCTCCTGGCCTTGCTGGCCGGGTGGCTCGTGGTCCGACGCAGCCGCAGAGAGCGAGCGGCGGTCCAACGGCACTTCGATGCGCTTTGTGCCCTCGATCCACGCGAGCTGCGCAGCGACGTCACGTCCGCGAAGCTCCCGCCCCTGGGACGCGACAATTCGTGGCGGGCGATGGTCGATCGCCTGGAAGAGACCTGGCTCAAGCACTGCGGGCGTCTCCAGGAGTTGGAGCATGCCCGGGCGTCGCTGGAGATCCGCTGCCAACGCGCCGCGGACGAATGCCGGCGGATTCGTGCCATTCTCACCGGTCTGAACAACCCGGTGATCGCCATCGACGAGTTCGACGAAGTGGCCCTGATCAATCCGGCCGCCGAAGAGCTGCTTGGCGTCGAGCATCAGACGACGGAGAATCGGGCGATTGCCCAATTGGTCCGCTGCGAGAGACTGGTCGACCTGTTGGTGAGCACCTGCCACCGCAAGGCGGCCGCCAACCGCAGCGACGAAGTCGAACTAACCGACGCCTCCGGCCAGGCCCACTGGTATCGGGTCCTCGCCTGCAAGCTCCCCTCGCAAGTCAATGAAAGCGACCGCGAAGCAACGGGCGGGGCCGTTGCCGTGTTGCACAATATCGACCAGCAAAAGACGCTCCAGAAACGCAACGCGGAGTTCGTCTCGTCCGTCAGCCACGAAATGAAGACCCCGCTGGCCGGAATTAAGGCCTACGTCGAACTCCTGGCCGATGGCGATGCCGAAGACGAAGAGACCCGCGAAGAATTCCTCGCGGTCATCAACGGCCAGGCCGATCGGTTGCAGCGACTCGTCGACAACCTGCTCAACTTGGCGCGGATCGAGGCCGGCGTGGTCAAGGTGAACAAGCTGAGCCGGCCGCTCAACGAGCTGTTAGACGAAGCGGCCAACGTGGTCCGCCCCTCGGCCGAAGCCAAGCAGATCACCCTGGCCGCGGAGCTCAGCCCGCTGTACCTGGGGGTGCTGGCCGACCGCGACATGCTCCTGCAGGCGGCGATCAACCTTCTGTCGAACGCCGTCAAGTACACCCCGCAGGGCGGCCACGTGACCCTGCGCAGCCGTCTGGACGACCACGAGGTCGTCTTCGAAGTGTCCGATACAGGCGTGGGCCTGTCCCAAGAAGACTGCACGCGGGTCTTCGAGAAGTTCTATCGGGTCGCCAAGGACAAGAACATGGCCCCCGGAACCGGGCTCGGACTGGCCTTGGCCAAGCATATTGTCGAAGATGTCCACGGCGGCCACCTGACCGTCGAAAGCCAACTTGGTGTGGGCAGCACGTTCCGCGTGGTGTTGCCCAGCGCGGGACAGATGGCGTGAGAAGGGGCTGACGTCGAGCGAAAAAACAATCTTGAAGTTCGTGTTTTCCGTGTTGAGGGGTTTCACCAGAGAGCGTGATCATGTCCAAACGAGTCCTACTGTGCGACGACGAGATCCACATTCTGCGGGCAGCGGAGTTCAAGTTGAAGCGGGCCGGCTACGAAGTGGATATCGCGTGCGATGGAGTCGAGGCGTGGGACCTCATCGCCCTGCGGCGGCCCGATATCGTGATCACCGACTGCCAAATGCCCCGGTGCGACGGCCTCGGCCTGGTTCGCCGTTTGCGGGAAAACGCCGCGACCAGGCACATCCCGGTCCTGATGCTCACCGCCAAGGGCTTTGAGCTGAGCTCCAGCGAGTTGGCCGAGAAATACGATGTGATCGGCCTGATCGCCAAGCCCTTCAGCCCCCGCGAGCTGCTCCAGACCGTCAACAAGATCCTCGAACCGAGCGAAGAACTGAGCGGTGGACGCCTGTTGCCCATCGACGGCTCGATCCTGCCCAGCGCGTTTATGCCCGAAGTGTCTACCGAGATTTGAAGCGAGCAAGAGCGAGGGACCGCGAAGACCCTATGAACCTGCCTACGGAAATCTTCGGCGACGTCGTGGTGGTCCACGCCCCAGAAGAACTCGGCAACGATCAGGTTGACGAGTTTCGCGCCTACCTGGCGGGCCAGGACCGTAAGAACGTCGTCCTTGATCTGGACAACATGGAGATGATCGACAGCACCGGCTTGACCGCGCTGTTGGAAGCCCAGGAGAAGTTCCGGATGGACGATGGGGACGTCAAGATCTCCACCAGCAACAACGCCAACCGCAAAATCCTCGAGATCACCCGCCTCGATCAGCACTTGGAAGTGTTCGATAGCGTGATTGACGCCGTGAAGAGTTTTCAATGAGTAAGGAGTTAGGAGTTAGGATTTAGGAGTTAGCCTCGCACATTCTGTATTCATCATTCATCATTCAGCATTCATCCTTTCTTCCCCATGTCTACCGCCAGCCCACGA
>JBDKTH010000937.1:0-2902 GCA_039680305.1 Thermoguttaceae bacterium
GCGGAAGGATCACCCGATCGTTCACGCCGACGAATCCCCCGTGCTTCGGCGTGGCCACGGTCGATGGACTGATCTACGCGGGTCACGGCCAAGACAACCTGGTGGACGTCTTCTCGCGCGACGGGACGCTCGTAGGCCAGCGAACGCTGCCGTATTCTGTCGGGGGTCTTGGTGGCGATAGCCTCGGCGGCGGGATACGCACCCAGCGAGTGAACGTCGCGTCGGGTGAGGTCGTCGAGGGGATCGACTTTGGCAACCAAAGCAGTCTCAGTGAGATTCGCGGGATCAAGTGGAACGATCTTGATGGCGACGGGGTACGCGACGCCGAGGAACCAGCCCTGGCCGGTTGGCAGATCTACGTCGACCTAAACGCCAATGGCAAGTACGATCACGGCGAGCCGACGGCGACCACTGCCGCCGATGGCAGCTACGCGATCAGCGGACTGCCCGGCGGGGCCTATGTCGTCGCCGAGGTTCCTCAGGTCAACTGGCAACCTACCTACCCGGGTAGCGTTGGACAGGCGACGCTCTTTGGGATCCAGCCGAATACCAACACGCTCGTGCAGCTCGACCCGGTTACCGGCGCCGTCGTGCGTTCCTTCCCCTTGCCAGTCGCGGCGAACTCGCAGTGCGCAGGTCTCTCGGGGGCCGATGACGGCCAGTCTCTCATCTTCCAGACGGGCAATAGCGACCAGCTGTTCCGGATTGATCCGAACACGGGACGCGTGCTGTCAGCCGAGACGATGCCTGCCTCGCAGAATTACCGAGGCGGTCTGAGCTTCGAGTCGGGCACAACGTCGTCGATCTTTGCCAACAACGGTTCAACGGGCGTGCAGCGGCAGGACGGATACGGCGGCAGCGTGTCTAGTTTTATCGAGGCCGTGCATCCATGGGGACCTGGCGCAATGGGGGGCGACGACTACGGTCGGCATTTTGTGTTTGCCGATGGCCAGATCCTTGAGTTTGACCCGCAGACGCCCAACACGATCCTCAAGCGTTTGCCGTCCCCCGCCACCAACCTGGCCGGTCTGGCGTTCGACGGCTTCCGGCTCTACGCCTCGACGACCGACGGATACCTGTTCACGCTTGATCCCAACACCGGAGCGATCCTCAATCGAACCTTCGCGCAGAGCGGGTATCTAGCCGGGCTGGGGGTGGCCAATCTGGCGACACGCCAACGGTTCTTTGCCATCTCGACCAGCGGTGGCGGGATCGCCGAGATCGATCCCACCAGCGGTCAAGCACTGCGAGGCATTCGCGCGCCGGAGTCATGGGGCACAGGGTTGGCGTTCGACGGTCGCCATCTGTTCTTCATCAAGGGAGACGGCTTGGACACGCTCTGGGAGTTGGATCCGCAGACCGGAGTGGTCCTTGACAGCGACCCGATCACCGTCGGCAGCGGAAACTACGACGGCCTGGCCGCGTTGAACGGCAAGATCTACATCCTCGATTACGGGGCCGACGACCTCCTCGAATTCGATCCGCTCACCGACACGATTACCCGCGTACTGGATATTAACGGGATCAACCCAGGGGCGAATCTTGTCGGCGGGCTGGCGGGGATCCGCAGCCCAGACGCCCTCCTGGCGACGGTCGGGGCCAACACGCTCGTCGAGATCGATCCGGCCAGCGGGAGGATCACCCGCTCGTTCCCTGCCACAACCCAGCAGCCGATCTATCGTGGAGTGGCTGTAATCGATGGGCTGATTTACGTGGGTTCCGGCCTAGGCAACCAGACGGACGTCTTTTCCCGCGATGGGACGCTGGTGGACCAGCGGATGTCGCCCTACGCCATCTCGAGCCTTGGTGGCGACAGCGTGGGCGTCGGCAGCTTGCGCACTCATCCAGTCTATCTCGGGCCGGGCGAGGTCCTCGAAGGGATCGACTTTGGTAGTCAGAGCAGTCTCAGTGAGATTCGCGGGGTCAAGTGGAACGACCTCGATAGCGACGGCGTACGCGACGCGGAAGAACCGGCCCTGGCCGGTTGGCAGATCTACATCGACCGGAACACCAACGGGAAGTACGATGCCGGCGAGCCGACGGCGACCACGGCCGCCGACGGCAGCTATGTGATCACCGGCCTTCCCAGCGGAGCCTACGTCGTCGCCGAGGTTCCCCAGCCCGGTTGGCAGCCGACCTATCCGGGAAGTCCCGGGCAGGTGGCGTTGTTTGGGATCCAGCCGAATACCAACAAGCTCGTGCAACTCGACCCTGCTACCGGCGCCGTCGTGCGTTCCTTCTCGCTGCCAGTGGCAACCGACTCGCAGTACGCGGGCCTGTCGGGGGCCGACGACGGGCAATCATTGATCTTCCAGACCGGGGATAGCGGGCCGTTGTACCGGATCGATCCGAACACGGGGCGCGTGCTGTCGGTTGAAACGAGGGCCGAGTCCGGGTATGGGCCAACTGGGTTGAGTTTCGAAACCGGGGCGACGGCGTCGATCTTTGCCTTCAACGGCGCATCGGCCGTGCAACGACAGGACGGCTACGGCGGCAGCCTGGCGGATTTTGTCGCCAACGTGTTCCCTGGGAGCCCGGGGGCGATGGGCGGGGACGACTACGGCCGGCACTTCGTGTTCGCCCAGGACGCGATCCTCGAATTCGATCCGCAGACCCCCAACACGATCCTCCGGCGGTTGCCGGCCCCGGCCACCAACGTAGCCGGGCTGGCCTTCGACGGCTTCCGGCTTTACGCCTCGACGCTCGCAGGGGATCTCTTTACGCTCGACCCAAACACCGGAGCGATCCTCAATCAGACCTTCGCACAGGGCGGCTATCTGATCGGGCTGGGCGTGGCCAACCTCGTGACGTCCCAGCGGCTGTTCGCCATCCCCACGGACGAATATGGAACGATCGTCGAGCTTGATTGGATCAGCCTCTCGGAATCGGGCAGTTTCGTTGC
>JBDKTH010000832.1:0-2810 GCA_039680305.1 Thermoguttaceae bacterium
TATCGGATCTAGCAGAACGATTGAGAAGGTCGAATGTCGAAGGCCCAAATGACGAAGGAATGACGAAGCACGAATGACCAAAGGCTATCCGTCGCTACCCCCTTCGGGCTTTGGCCTTTCGCCATTCCTTCGACAGTTGGGCCTTCGACATTCGACATTCTCTTTACCCCCCGTTTTCTTGGGAAAGGCCGGCTGGCACTTCCCTGCCGGTCACGGCTACAATAGGGCCGTTTTGGGGTACCGGTCTTTTCTGGGCAGCGGTGGTCGCATGATTATTAGTGATCTGGAATTCTATCTGGTGGAGATTCCCTGCGAGGCGGTCGCCCCGGTGCGCACGGTGCTGGTTCGCCTGGCCACAGACACCGGCCAGGAGGGCTGGGGCGAAGCGCAGTTGGAGTGGCGGTCAGGGGAATTGGAGGCCCGCCGGGATGCCCTGCTCCCCATCCTGATGGGCCGAAAGGTGTTCGACATCGAAGAGTTGATCACCCTGGATGCCCTCCGGCCGGCCGCGCTGCGCTCTGCGGTGGAGATCGCCTCCTGGGACCTGGTCGGCCAGATCACCCGGCAGCCGCTGTGCCACCTGTTCGGCGGCGGCTACCGTCAGCGGATCCCGATGGCCGTGCGGTTGGAAGCCGCTTCGCCGCACCAGACGGCCCACTTCGCCCGGGAGATGGCCGAGCAGGGCTTCCACTGGCAGATCGTCAGCTCCTCGGGCCACCTGGAAACCGACCTGGAGACGATCGCCGCGGTGCGCGAACATACCGGCGAGCGGACGGAACTCAATCTCGACGCGGCCGCCAACTACGACATGGAGACCGCCCGGGAACTCTGTACGGAACTGGAAGACCAGAACGTCCAGTTCGTGCTCGACCCGCTGGCCGGCGGCGAGCTCGATCAGGTGGCCTCGCTCCGGCGTCAGACCACCGTCCCCCTGGCCGTGCGCCGCTCGATTCGCCAGCCCGCCGACATCCTCGCCATGCTGCGGCACCATGCGGCCCAAGCGGCCCTGGTCGACCTGGAACTGGTGGGCGGGCTGGTGTCCGCTCGGAAATGCGGCACGATCATCCAGGCCGGCCAGCTGCTGGCGGCGATCGGAGGCGGCCGCTCGCTGGGCATCAGCGTCGCCGCCATGCTCCATCTGGCCTCAGCCACCCCTGCCTTCTCCATCTGCAACGAAAGCGCCTACCACCAACTCCAGGACGACGTCCTGGTCGACTCCCTGGAAATCGCCGACGGCATGATCGCCGTCCCCCAAGGCCCCGGCCTGGGCATCGAGGTCGACCGGGAGAAAGTGGAGAAATACCAGGTCAGTTAAATGCAGAAGGAGGAATGCAGAATGCAGAATGAGGAAGACGGAAGGCAGGATTAGGGTTTGGGCGTGATTCAGGGCGATGGGGGCAGAACGGTGGAAGCATCTGAGAATTGGGACTTGCGCGACCGGACAAAGCGATTTGCGTTGCGAATTGTTCGCCTTTACGCGTCATTGCCGCAGACGGGGGCGGCGCAGGTCGTGGGGAAACAGGTGCTTCGAAGTGGCACGTCTCCTGGAGCCCAGTACCGAGAAGCCTGCCGCGCAAGGTCGGTAGCGGAATTCGTCAGCAAAATGGAAGGCGGCCTCCAGGAATTGGATGAAACGGCCTATTGGTTAGAGCTGCTCGTTGAAGGAAACCTCGTTCCCCGCCAACGCCTGACCGATCTCCTCAAAGAAACCCAAGAACTCATGGCCATCTTCGCCTCCTCCGTCAAGACCGCCAAACGCAAACGCTAATCCTCATCATTCTGCATTCATCATTCTGCATTCCGCATTTCCCTCTCCTCCCCTGATGTAACTCTTCATAAAGTGGTTCTCCAAGGCCAGGCGGTCGTGCTGGGCCTTGACGACGTCGCCGATGGAGACGAGGCCGACCAGGCGACCGTTGGAGAGCACGGGCAGGTGGCGGATGCGGTGGGCGGTCATCAGGCCCATGGCATCGTCGACAGAATCCTGAGGGGAAGCCGTGATCAAGCGGGTCGTCATCACGTCTTTGGCGGCAAGCGAGTTGAGCGATCCTCGACCGGAAGCACAGACGTGAAGAATGTCACGTTCGGTGAGGATCCCCACGAGTTGTTCCCCGGCCCCCGCGTCGCGCTGGCAGATCAATAGTGAGCCGACATTGCGTCGGACGAGCTCTTCGGTCACCTCCTGGAGCGTGGCTTCCGGGCCGATCGTGTAGATCGTCGCCCCTTTCGCCTCGAGAATGTCGTCGAGAGTCATAGCTTCCTCCGGAATGGTTGGACTTCAAACCGTTTTTTACCAGCCTCCGCCGGCATAATTACCGGTAGTATAATCGGACCGGGACCTCGGTCAAATTGAATGTGGCTGCTCATACCCACCCGTTCGATTACAAGCCCACCCACCTCTAGATCGGCAGGGAACCTCCGAGCAAGCACGGACGAGCGCGTGAGCCAGTAGCATCTGGCTGGGGGAATGACCCTGTAAACCGCCTCCGCAGCTGGCCGGCACTCCGCGGATCACCCCCAGGTTAAGGGAGAGAATTGTGGAAAGCCTCACGTGTTGTGATGCACATTTTGCGTCGCGGTGCATATTTCTAAGTGACAGCTATCCAGGTAGTTGCATTTATGCGAAAAGACGCAAGTCAACTAACCCGAAAGTGGGGATGTGTTGCACAATTCATGGGTGTCTACGTAATGCGGTCCCATCCGTACCACCTAAGGTTACCTCCCCCCGCATGGATTCCGTGTTCCGGAAGGTCCTGGCCCGTGCTCGGCAAGGGGCACGGGCCGTACGCTGAGCGCAAGGGTAATTTCTC
>JBDKTH010000097.1:0-12632 GCA_039680305.1 Thermoguttaceae bacterium
CCCGACGTGTTTTCTCCAAACCCCCTCTCCCTCCGGGTGTGGGTAAGGTTGTGGGGAACTGCCATGGATGCCGTTTCGCCGCGTCCCCTCACCCCAACCCTCTCCCCAAGGGCGAGGGCGTTTTCTATTCCTTGTTGATCGCCGCCAACTGACCATCGATCAACTGGCAGGCCATCTCCAGGGTGCAATGCTCCTGGACATGCTCGCCAACGCGAACGGTCGGGCCGCGGTCGCACTTTTCGAAGCAGAACGTGGCCTGCACCTCGACCACGTCGTCGAGCCCGCGGCTATCGATATACTCGACCAGCGACTTCAACAGCGCCTGCGAGCCACGCACGAAGCAGCTCGTGCCCACGCAGACCGAAACCAACAGTTTTTGGGTCGGTCCGCTGTCCAACACGGTTAGCGGCTGCTCATGGATCCGGCGGCGGCTCTGGTACTTGGTGTGCAAGAGCCGGTGAGCCGAGTGGCCGCCGATCTCGCCGTCGAGGTGGTCCTGGTAGCACTGGGCCAGGAAGTGGTTGTCCTGCGACTTGTGGAGCTGCATCATCTTGTCGGCGTTGTAGAGCCCCTTGGCCCGTTTCCGCTTCGTCTCCATGTCGCGGCTGACCGGCTGGCCGGCCCCGCCGATGCACCCGCCCGGGCAGGCCATGACCTCGATCAGGTCGTACTTGCACTCGCCCTTGCGGATCCGCTCGACCACGGTCGAGGCGTTCTTCAGCCCGTGGACCACGGCCAGCGAAAGCTCGATGCCGTTGACCGTGAGCGTCGCCTCGCGGATGCCTTCTTCGCCGCGGACCTCCTGGTAGTCGACGGCGTCGAGCCGCACGCCCTGGAGCTTTTCCACGGCGTAGCGCAACACGGCCTCGGTCACGCCGCCGGTCGTGCCGAAGATCACGCCGGCCCCGGTCTTGAAGCCCAGCGGCATGTCGAGCGACTGCGGCTCCAAATCGTTGAAGTTCAACCCGGCCTCTTCGATCATGCGGGCCAGTTCCTGGGTGGTCAGCACGTGGTCCACGTCGGGCCGGCCGTCGTGGCGGAACTTCGGCAGCTTGGCCTCATACTTCTTCGCCGTGCAGGGCATGATCGACACGATCACCACGTCTTCCGCCGCCGCACCGAGCTGCTTGGGCAGGATCTCCTTGCCCAGCGAGCCGAACATCTGCTGCGGCGACTTGCAGGAGGACAGCTTCGGCAGCATGTCGGGGCAGAACTGCTCGGCGAACTTCACCCAGCCCGGGCAGCAGGAGGTGAACTGCGGCAGCTTCTCGCCCTTGGTCTTGCGGGCGATGAATTCCTCGGCCTCTTCCAGCACGGTCAGGTCGGCGGCAAAGCTCGTGTCGTAGACACAGTCGAACCCGAGGGCCTTGAGCGCCGCGACGATCCGGCCGGTCTCGATGCTCCCCGGCTCCAGGCCGAACTCCTCGCCCAACGCCACACGAACCGCCGGAGCGATCTGGGCCACGACCTTCTTCTTCGGGTTTTCCAGGTCCCGCCACACGGCTTCGGTCTCGTACTTCGGCGTCAGGGCGCCGGTCGGGCAGACCGAGGCGCACAGGCCGCAGTTGACGCATTCCACCTGGGCCAGGTCCTTGCCAAAGGCCGGCACCACGCAGGACGCCGCCCCGCGATAGGCGAAGTCGATCGCGCCGATCCCCTGGATCTCTTCGCACGCCCGCACGCAGTCGCCGCAGAGGATGCACTTGTTGGGGTTGCGTACCAACGATGGCGAAGAAGTGTCGACCGGCTTCAGCTGGTGGGTCGGCTTGAAGCGGACCTGATCGACCCCCAGCCGCCGCGTGAGCCGCTGCAGTTCGCAGGCGGCGCTTTTCGGGCAGGTCGGGCAGGTCTGCTCGTGGTTGGCCAGGATCAGTTCCAAGGCGATCCGCCGCATCTGCCGGATCTCTTCGGTGTGCGTGCGGATCTTCATCCCCGGTTCCGGGGCCACCGAGCAACTGGCGACGATCCCCCGTCCTTCGATCTCCACCAGACACAACCGGCAGGCCCCGTAGATGCTCAGTTGCGAATGGTAGCAGAAGGTCGGGATGTCGATCCCGGCTTTCCGGGCCAGTTCGAGGATGTTGCGTTCGCCTTCGATGGGCACCACCAGGTGGTCGATGGTCAAGGTCGGCTTGGCGTCCATTATGCGGTTCCTTTTCACTCTGACGATGATCGGTCACGCGGAGCGGCCGGGATTGCCCGGCATAAGCCGAAAGATGGGCCGCGGTTTCCAGCAGACACCGGGCAAACCTCGACCGCTCCGCGGATATTGTTGCAAGCTTGAGTTACGTTGACTTCAGACTCCCACGATCGCGTGGAACCTGCACGCCGCGGCGCAGGCACCGCACTTGATGCACTTCGTGTCGTCGATCTTGTGCGGCAGCTTCCGCTCGCCGCTGATTGCGCCCACCGGGCACTTCTTGACGCACACGCCGCACCCCTTGCAGGCCGCCGCCAGGATCTCGGGCCGGGCCAGGGCCTTGCACTGCCCGGCCGGGCAGCGCTTCTGGAACACGTGGGCCTCGACCTCGGCACGGAAGTGCCGTAGCGTCGACAGCACCGGGTTCGGCGCCGTCTTGCCCAGGCCGCAAAGCGAACCCTTACGCACCGCCTTGGCCAGTTGCTCCAAGAGCTCCAGCGTCGTCGCGTCGGCCCGCCCCTCGATGATGTCGTCCAAGAGGGCCAGCATCTGCTTGGTCCCTTCGCGGCACAGCACGCACTTGCCGCACGACTCGTTCTGGGTGAACTGCATGAAGAACCGGGCCACGCTGACCATGCAGGTCTGCTTGTTCATCACCACGAGCCCGCCGGAGCCGACCATCGCCCCCACGCCTTGGAGCGAGTCGAAGTCCAACGGCAGGTCGAGGTGTTCTTCGGTCAAGCAGCCGCCCGACGGGCCGCCAATCTGCACGGCCTTGAAGCACTCGCCGGTCGGCTGGCCGCGGCTGTCGATCACGCCACCGCCGACCTCCAGCACGACCTGCCGGAGCGTGGTGCCGAAGGGGACTTCGATCAGGCCCGTGTTGGCCACATGGCCGGTCAGGGCGAAGGTTTTGGTGCCGGGCGAAGTCTTCGTCCCCTGGCTGCGGAACTCGGCCACGCCCTGCTTGAGGATCAGCGGCACGGTGGCCAGCGTCTCGACGTTGTTGATCACCGTGGGCTTACCCCACAGCCCGCTCTGGGCCGGGAACGGCGGCTTGGGACGCGGCATGCCGCGTTTCCCCTCGACCGACTGCATCAGGGCCGTCTCCTCGCCACAGACGAACGCCCCGGCGCCTTCCATCACGTGCAGGCGCAGGCTCTGGCCGCTGCCGAAGATGTTGTCGCCCAAGATGCCCAACTCCTCGGCATCCTCGACCGCGCGGCGGATCCGCTTGACCGCCAGCGGATACTCGGCCCGCACGTAGACGAAGCCTTCGTCGGCGCCGATCGCCCGGGCAGCGATCATCATCCCTTCCAACACGCTGTGCGGATTGCCCTCCATCACGCTGCGGTCCATGAACGCGCCGGGGTCGCCTTCGTCGCCGTTGCAGATGACATACTTCTTGCCGGCCGGCTGCTGGCGGGTCAGTTCCCACTTGCGCCCCGTGGGGAACCCACCGCCGCCGCGGCCCCGCAGGCCGGAGTGGCCGATCTCCTCGCAGATCGCCGCCGGGGTCATCTCGCGGTACGCCCGCATCGCCGCCGCGTAACCGCCGTGGTGGATATACTCGCGGATGTCTTCCGGATCGAGGTGGCCGCACGCCTTGAGCACCGACCGGTGCTGTTTGACGTAGAAGGGGATCTCGCCCTGGCCGCGGCAGCGCTGGCCGGTGGCCGGGTCGACGTACACCAGCCGCTCCACGACCCCTTTGCCGACGAGCGAGGTCTGGACGATTTCGTCGACGTCGTCTGGCTGGACCTTCGTGTAAAGGATCCCATCCGGCTCGATGGCCACCAACGGTCCCATCTGGCAGAAGCCCTGGCATCCGCTCTTCGAGACGTGCAGGGTCCCATGGTCGTGGGCGCTCTCCGGCTTCAACTCCGTCGCGACGGGCAGGCCGGCTTGGGTGATCTTCTCGACGAACGCATGGAAGACCTTCATCGACCCGCCGGCCATGCAGCCTGTGCCGGCACAGATCACCACGCGGCGTGTAACTTTCTCCGCGGCCGCGGCATAGTCACGGCTGAGGGTTTCGAGATTCACGGTTGTCGGATTCGGGGAAATCATCACACACCTACTTTTTCTTTGGCCAGGATCTCGTCCACCAGTTGCAGGGCCTTTTCCGGGGTCATCAGCCCGTGGACCTCGTCGTTGATCACGACGACCGGGGCCAACCCGCAGGCGCCCAGGCAGGAGACCGTTTCCACGGTGAAGAGCATATCACGCGTCGTGTTATTGGCCGCATCGACGCCCAGCCGTTGGTAGAGGGCTTCGAGGATCGAAATCGAGTTGCGTACGTGACAGGCCGTCCCGTCGCAGAGGCGGATCGTGTACTTGCCCTTGGGCTTCAAGGTGAAGTGGGCGTAGAAGGTCGCCACGCCATAGACCCGCGCCGGCGGCAAGCCCAGCGAGGTGGCCACGAAGGCCAGCACTTCCTCGGGCAGGTAGCGGTACTCTTCCTGCACGGCCTGGAGGATCGGGATCAACCGCGCCGGGTTGCGGTCGTGCCGGTCGATGATCTCGCAGACCTTGGCGAACTGGCGCACCCGCATCGGCGCCGGTTCGGCGTCGGAGTCCTGCTGTATTCTCACTTCTTGTTCCACAATGAATGCTCCAGAATCAGGAAATCTCGTTCAGACGCCCGCCGGTCGCTTGCCGCGTTCGGCCCGCAACATCTCCGCCAGTCGGCTGGAAAGAACCGCCAGGCTGGAAGCGAGCTTGACATCCTCCACGACGACCAGCTCGGGCACCTCCAGCTTCACCGGCGTGTAGTTCCAGATCGCCCGGATGCCGGAGAGAACCATGAAGGTGGCCACGTCCTGCGCGGCTGCGGCCGGGACGGTAAGAACCCCGATCAGCACGTGCATGCGCAAGGCCAGGTCGTGGAGCTTTTCCAGGGGGAAGACTTCGCGGCCATGAACGTCCTCGCCGATCTTGGCCGGATCGACGTCAAAGGCCGCCACGATGTTCAGACCATACTCTTGGAACCCGCTATAGCCCAACAAGGCGCTGCCGAGGCTGCCGGCCCCGACCAAGAAGGCGTCGGTCGTGTTATTCCAGCCCAGGAACTCCTGAATGGCGCCGATCAGGTCGGGAACGCTGTAGCCGACCTTCGGCTTGCCGACGATCCCGGTGACGGCCAGATCCTTGCGGACCTGGGTGCTCACCAGTCCCAGTTCCTCGGCGATATGGGTGCAAGAGACGACATCCCGGCCATGGGCTTTGAGCGTTTGGAGGAAGCGCAGATAAGCCGGAAGGCGTCGGACGCTTGGCAGCGGGGCGACTTTGGCTGCTTCAGGTTCCATGGCCGGCTCCAGAATCGCGAAGTTTTTATCAGTATCGGCTTATCGGTAAAAGCTTCTCGATTAAATCTACCATTCCCGCCCGCCGCGTCAAGCCTCATTCACGCATTTTTTCTCGATTGGCCAAAACTGGGCCGTGTCACCGCTTGCCCTGCGTGCAAATCGTAGCTCACGCCTGGTTGCACACACCGGGCCACCCCCTCAATAAGGTTAGGCCGGGTGTAGTGCAGACGCGAGCACTTGCCTTCCTCCGGCCGCAAGCGACCAGGCTAAACAAAGACTCTCGCCAGCCGGTTGAACGGTATTGGGCCTACGCCCGGATCTTCGCCCACTGCCGATCCAGCCGTTTGGGGGAGACAGAAAGCCCAGTGCCTAGCTTCTGGGCGTAGAGTGAGACCCGGTACTCCTCGAGCATCCAACGGTAGTGAGCCAGTTCGGGGTCGAAGACGCCCGTCGCTTCGTGCTCTTGGAGACGGTGGAGATAGGCCTGCCAGCGATAATAGAGCTCTTCGGAATACTGAGCGTCGCGCAGGCGATTGCCCGACAGGTTTTCCAGACGCACGCGGATCGCCTGGAAGTAGCGGGGATACTCTCGGAGCCAGTCCCAGGGGGTCTCGCTCAGGAAGTGCGGGCCGACCAGGGCGTCGAGCTGAGCCCGGACGTCGGTCACGGCGTATTGCCAGTTGGGATTGGCCGTTTTCTCCAGCGCCAGTTCGGCCTGATGAAAGCCTTCAACGAGCGGCATTACCAGCGCGACCACCTCCTGGACCGCCCAACCGATCCGCTGCTGGCCGGCGGCAAGCTGCTCGTGGAACTCGGCCTTGCTGCGTGGCAGCGGTTGATCGGCCATGAATGCCCGATCGGCGATCAGCTCGGCCAACTGCCCACGGAGGTTGAGCCCGCGGATCCGATTGGTGAACAGGAGCATCTTGTCGTAGTTCGGCATCCACTGGGCCTGGGTTTCCAGGGATCGCCGTCCGGCAAAGTAGAACAACCGCCGCAGGCCGAAGTACGACTGATAAGTTGCGCGCTCGGGCGTGTCGGCCACGCGCAGCGAGACCGATTCGCGCCGATCCAACAGCATCGGATAGGCCTTCATCACCAACGGGCCGCGGCGGATCTCGACTTCCACGGGCAATTCGTCAAAATCCCAGGCCGTCAGCCCGTCGCGAGTCCACCGCGGATCTTCCAGCGATGAGACGCTACGTGCTGCCTCGGCCCCCAGTTCGCGGCGCAACTCTTCCATGTCCCGGCTCTGCGACAGAAGCTTCCCCTCGCCGTCGAGCACACGCACGTTCATCCGCAGAATCGTCGGGAGCTTCTCTTCCTGAAACGCGCTGGGCGGCACCGACTGACCGGCCAGCCGGCTGAGAATCACGGCCAGCGACTCCAACATGTCCCCTTCGCCAAAACGGATCGCGGCCAGCGCTTTCTTGGCCGTGTCGGGCGCGGGGACCAGCGGACGCCGCAATTCCTTGGGCAACGAGCGGATCAGGGCCTCGACCTTCTGCTCCAACAGCCCGGGCACCAGCCAGCCCAGCCGTTGCGGATCGAGCTGGTTGAGGGCTTCCAGGGGCACGGTGAGCGTGATCCCGTCGTCTTCCGCCCCCGGGTTGAACTGATACTCGAGCGGCAGATCCATCTCCTCGATTGCGAGCCGCTCCGGGTAGTCGTCCTCGGCCGCATCGACCGGCTCGCGCACCAGGTCCGACTGGCTCATCCGCATCAACTCCGGCTCCTTGTGCTCGGCGCGGCGGAGCCAGTTGAACAACCGCTGGGCGTCGTAGACGTCGGCCGGCACGCGCCGATCATAGAAGTCGTAGCGGGCCCACTCGCCGAGTACCAGGTCGTGGCGTCGCAACTTGGCCTGGAGTTTTTCCGTTTCCTGGAGCAGCTTCTGATTGTGCAGCAAGAACTCGGGCGCCGGCTCGATGTCGCCTTCGACCAGGCCGTGCTGGAGGAGCAACTGACGCGAGACGAGCGGGTCGATCGGCCCATAACGCACGCGACGCCCGGAAATCACCGTAAGCCCGAAGAGGACCACCTTTTCCAACGCCATGGCCGAGCCATTCGACCGGCTCCACTCGACCTGGTTGTAGTAACGCTTTACCAGGTGCTTGGCGGCCGGCTCGATCCAGCGGGGATTGACCCGGGCACAGGTGCGGAGATACCGCCGGGTCGTCTCGACGACTTCAGCCCCCATGACCCACTTGGGCTTGGTGTCAAAGATCCCCGAGCCGGGCCAAAGATGGGCCTTGCCGCCGCCGGCCACCGAATACTCATGGGCCTCCTTGCGATAGGCGAGGTTCGACAAGAGCCCCGTGAGAATCGCCCGATGGATCGGATCGTACCGATCGTGTCGCTCCTGGGGCTTGAGCCCGGCCTGTTGGACCAGTTCCAAGAGCTCGCGGTGGATGTCGGCCCATTCGCGTATCCGATTGAACGACAGGAAGTTCTGCCGGCAGGCCTTGCGCACCTGGTTGCGGGAAAGCTCTTTCTTGAGCTTGTGATAGAAGTCCCACAGCTTCAAAAAGCTCATGAAGTCCGAATCGCGATCGGCGAACCGGGCGTGCTGGGCATCGGCCTCTTCCTGACGGTCCAGCGGCCGTTCGCGCGGGTCCTGCATCTCCAGGGCCGCGGCAATGATCAGCACCTCGCTCAGACAACCTTCTTCCTGGGCCGCAAGGATCATGCGTCCGATCCGCGGGTCGACCGGCAGCCGGCTCAACTGGCGCCCAATCTCGGTAAGCTCGCGATTCTCGTCCAACGCGCCCAGCTCAAAGAGCGTCTTGTACCCGTCGCGGATGGCGTCGCTTCGCGGCGGATCGAGGAACGGAAACCGTTCGATGTCGCCTAGCTTGAAGGCCTTGGTGGTGAGGATCACCGAGGCCAGGTTCGTACGCTGGATCTCGGGAGCCGTGTACTCGTCGCGAAGCTGATAGTCCTTTTCGGCAAAGAGCCGAATACAAACGCCCGGCGCCACGCGCCCGCAGCGCCCGGCCCGCTGATCGGCCGAGGCCTGGGAGACCGGCTCGATCGGGAGCCGCTGGGTCTTGGTCCGGGCCGAATACCGGCTGATCCGCGCCGTGCCCGTATCGACCACGTAGCGGATCCCCGGCACGGTGAGCGACGACTCGGCGACGTTCGTGGCGATCACGATCCGCCGATGGGGGTGCGGCTGGAAGACTCGCTGCTGTTCGCGGATCGACAGCCGGGCGTAAAGCGGCAGGATCTCCGTCTGCCCAGCGGACCAGTCGCCGGGCAGCTGATGTTCGCGCAGGAACTTGGCCGCCTCGTGGATATCGCGTTCCGTGGGCATGAAGAGAAGGATATCACCGCGATCGATCGAGGCCACTTCGTCGACCGCGTCGAGGACCGCCCGGTCCGCATCCACCTCGTCGGTCCCTTCGTCCGGCTCAACAGGCCGGTAGCGGATCTCGACGGGATAGGTGCGGCCCGACACCTCGATCACCGGGGCCGGGCCGGCCGCCGTGCCAAAATGCTCGGCGAAGCGGGCCGAATCGATCGTCGCCGAAGTGATGATCACCTTCAGGTCGCGACGCTTGGGCAGGAGCCGCTTGAGTAGGCCGATCAAAAAATCGATGTTCAGCGACCGCTCGTGGGCCTCGTCGATGATGATCGTGTCGTAGCGATCCAAGAACGGATCGCTCTGCGACTCGGCCAGGAGAATCCCGTCGGTCATCAGCTTGATGTAGGTCTGGTCGCTCGTGGCTTCGGCAAAGCGGATCCGATACCCCACCTCGCGTCCCAGCGGCACGCCCAGTTCCTCGGCCACCCGGGCGGAGACCGAGCGGGCGGCGATCCGCCGCGGCTGGGTGTGACCGATCAGGCCCTCGATCCCGCGGCCCAGTTCCAGGCAAATCTTGGGAAGCTGGGTCGACTTTCCCGAGCCGGTCTCGCCAGAGACGATCACCACCTGATGGTTCTGGATCGCCTCGGCGATCTCTTGGCGGCGGCCGGTAATGGGCAGGTTTTCGTCGTAGCGAATCTCCGGAACGCCCCTCTGCCGGTCCTTCCGGAACGCCATCGAGTGTTCCAGCTCCGCGGCCAACGCGATCACGCGGTCGTCGGTGAGCTTTCCGGCCGCCTCGGCCTCTTTCAGCGCGCGGAGTCGCCGTCGGAGGCGATACCGGTCCCAACGCATCGCCTTGCCCAGGTCTGCTTCGATCTGCCGCAACGAAGACATAGGGGGGAATTATACCGAACGACCAGGAAAGTAGCAGGCACGCCTTTCACCCTCTTCCAAGGGGCTACTTCCCGCGTTATCTTACGATAAGATAACCCCCAAGGGAGTTCGACCATGCAACGTCTCTGTTCTACCTTGATTGCATTGACGATCGTTTGGTTCACCGTTTCCTGCAGCCGCCCGGCCCCGCCGCCGGAAAGCCGAGAGGCCCCGGACGCCCAATCGCCGCCCGTCGCCGAGACCGCCCGCTCGCCGGAGTCGCCGGCCACGCCACCGGCCAGTGCCAGCACCGCAAAGCCCTCCGATCGCCAACCGGCCATCGCCGCCCTGGAAAAGGCCGGGGCAATCCTGGAGATCGACGACCAGGGCCAGGTCCAGCGGGCGGAAATGACCGGGGCCGACGTGACCGATGAGATCCTGCTTCACCTGGGCGCCCTACCGGAGTTGGAATCACTGGAGATCAGCGATGCTCGGGTCACCGACCTCGGCCTGGCCAGCCTCCACAAGCTAACCAACCTCCAGCGACTCTATCTCCACGACCTTCCGCTGACCGACATCGGGCTGGTGAACCTCCGCGGTCTGACCGAATTGACCGTCCTCGCCCTGGGCAACACCCAGATCAGCAGTGCAGGCTTGGTCCATCTCGAACCGCTGGTGAACCTCGAAGTGCTCAACCTCAGCAAGACGCAGGTCGACGACGCCGGCCTGGCGCGGCTGAAGCGTTTGGAGAATCTCAACACGTTGACCCTTGAAGACACCCGAGTCACCGACGCCGGCCTGGCGCACCTCAAGCCCCTGTCCAAGCTCCGCGTGTTGAACCTGAGCGGCACCGGCGTCACCGATCGCGGCATGGTCCACCTCGAAGGACTCACGAACCTGCGAATGCTCTATCTCGAACGGTGCGAGATCGACGAGAAGAAGGTTGAAACGTTCAAGGAGGGGATGGAAGGGCTGGCCGTGTATTACTGAGAAGCTGTTTCAAAACCGGACAAACGGCGACACAGGGGCGGCTGAAAACCGGTTTGGAAACAGCTTCTGAAGGAATCCGACATCGGGATGGAGGGCGAGGCGTCGGAGCGTACCTCTGGCTATAGGGACTTGCATTGACCATCGGGGTGGCTATCCTGGTGGGTAAGGCGTGTGTGGCGTTCTGTGTCTCCGGGCATTCAACTCTGATTTGAGGAGAGCTGGTCCATGTTGCACCGACCCTGGATGGCTACCGTTGGCGTATGGCTGATGCTGGCGACCTTTGCGCTGGCTGCACCGCCTTATAAGGCCCTGATCGTCGATGGCCAGAACGGTCACGATTGGAAAGGTACCACACCCTCGCTGAAACAGCTCTTGGAAGAGACGAAGTTGTTCACGGTCGATGTGGCCACCTCGCCGGCGGCCAAACAGGACATGAGCGGCTTCAAGCCCGACTTTGCCGCGTACAACGTGGTGGTCCTGAACTATCAGGGCGACGAGTGGCCCGCAGCGACCAAAACGGCCTTTGTCGACTACGTCAAGAACGGCGGCGGCGTGGTGGTCTTCCATTTCGCCTGCGCGGCGTTCCCCAAGTGGAAAGAGTACAACGAGATCATTGGGCTGGGCGGCTGGGGCGGTCGCAATGAGAAGCACGGCCCCTATGTGCGTTGGCGCGACGGCCAGATCGTGCGCGACGATTCGCCGGGCAGAGGGGGCGCCCACGGTCCGATGCAGCCCTTCCAACTCGTGATCCGCGAGCCGAACCACCCGATCACCCAGGGCCTGCCCGAGAAGTTCATGCACTGCAACGATGAACTGTACGGCTGGCTGCGCGGCCCGGCCAAGAACCTGACCGTGCTGGCGACGGCCTTTGCCCCCAAGGAAAAAGGCGGGGCCGGCGAACATGAGCCGCTCCTGTTCACCGTGCAGTATGGCAAGGGCCGGGTGTTCCAGAATGCCCTGGGCCACACGGCCAAGGAACTCAAGAGCGTGGCCTTCATCGCCACCTACCAACGCGGTGCCGACTGGGCGGCCAGCGGCCAGGTGACCCAAAAGCTCCCCGCCGATTTCCCCGGCCCGGACACCGCAAGCATGCGGCCGTAAGGACCCGTCCAGAAATAACATTGAAATTGGGCCAGCCGTTCTGCTAGGCTGATTCCTGGCAGCCCAAAAAGGCGAGCCGGTTTGATCTTTGACAATCGACGCTTTCGAGAAATTGCCCTCGCGCTCGGCGTGCGCCCGTCCGGCCCGACCCAATCGCCGCTTGGCGGCTGCGCGCATGGCTCGTGCTCCTCGGGGAGCGCGGGCCAGGGACTTCCGGAACACGGAAACCATGCGGGGGGAGGTTCATTTAGGTGGTGCATATCTATCTGAAATACGTAGTGACCCTTGAATTATGCAACACCTCCCCACTTTCGGGTTATTTCACTTGCGTCTTTTCGCCTAAATGTAACGCTTGGAATAGCTGTCACTTACGAATGTGCGCCGCGTCGCAAAATTTGCATCACAACACGTGAGGCTTTCCACAATTCTCTCCCTAAACCTGGGGGCGACCCGCGGAGTGCCGGCCGGCTGCGGAGGCGGTTTGCAGGATCATTCCCCCAGCCAGATGCGACTGGCTCGCGCGATCGTCCGGCCCCCCTTTTAGACCTCACCGCCACAAAAGTGGGTGCGGGAAGACCTTCTTTGGCGGTGCCGTGGAATCGACAGGCTCGCGGCTAAAACCTGTGCTACGGTTCACTAACCACATGGACCGGTGGAAGCAGTTCGCTCGCGGTAAGCCAGCCGTATCCAGTCACAAGAGTCCCGCCAAGGTCCGGTCCGCGACTTCCGCCCAGCCCCGTTTCACGCCTTCGTTCTCGCAGAACACCCAAGGGCCGACAGCACACCAATCGTGTGAGGAGCAAGCGACATGTTCTTCCAAGGTTCGCTTCGGAGGAAGATCGTAGCAATCGGCGTTCTCCAGCTTCTCATGGTTAGTGGCGTGCTGTTCTATCTGAACTAACGGCAGGCC
>JBDKTH010000325.1:0-4416 GCA_039680305.1 Thermoguttaceae bacterium
TTGGCTTGCGTGGCCGCCGTCTGGATGTCTTCCGGGGTAATGCGGCCGTGGGTTCCGGTGCCCTGGATACGATCCAGATCCACTCCTAGCTCGCGGGCGAGACGGCGGGCGGCCGGTCCGGCTGGGATCGGTCCCGCGGTGGGCGTGGGCCGGTCGATCGCAGGGGCGGCGGTCGTCGCCGGCGACGGCACGGGTGGAGGTGTAGCAGCCTCGGGCGCCGGCCCAGGCTCCGGGCCAGCAGCCAAGCCTGGCTTCGGCTCAACCAATCGGGCCGATGGCCGAGTCTCGGGCGTCGGGGGCTCGGCGGCCGGCTGGGCCGCGGTCCCCAACGTGATTAGCGTCTGCCCGACCTTGACGGTGTCCCCCTTCTTGATGTGCACCTTCTCAACTCGGCCGGCTTGCGGACAAGGGATTTCGATGACCGCCTTGTCGGTCTCCAACTCGCACACGCCTTGATTGGCCTCGATCTGCTGGCCTTGCTCGACCAGCACATTGACCACATCGCCGCTTGTGATGTTCTCACCCAGTTCTGGTAGTTTGAAGTCGATGCTCATGGTGTCCGTCACCAGGGAATTGTCTTGAGTGAATTACGCCGCCAGTCGGCCAATGTCCAATACGGTCACATAGATCATCAGAGCCACGAGAAGGATCAATCCCAGAAGCGAGAGCGGCACGTACAGCCGCGTGGCCTTGGGATGCACCTTCTCCATCAAGCCGAGCACAATCTTTCCGCCGTCGAGGATCGGTAGCGGCAGCAGGTTGAATACGGCGAAGTTGAGACTCAGGATGATCGCAAACTGCACCATCTTCAGCAGATCGGCACCGACCATCTGTCCGCCGCCGACCACAATGCCGACCACGCCGGAGAGATGTTGCGGCTGGGCGAACAGTTGCGGGATCGCGCCCACCAGGTGCACGGTGGCCTGCCAGGTCTGGAGCCACGGCTCCACGAGGAGCCCGGCCAGACTCGGCCCGTGCGTCACGGTGTTGAGGAGCATAAACAGCCCGACCGGCAGGAGAAGATTGGCCACGGGTCCGCCCAAGCAGAAGGCGATCCGCCGGCCCAAGGGGATGTCGAAATAGGCCGTTTCGTCCTGAACCGCCGGGAGGACGTAACCGCCCAAGGGAATTGCCGAAAGCCAATAGTCGGTCTCGCCACGGCGGAAGCCCCAGAGTCGAGGACCAAATCCGACAGAAAACCGCGCGACGGGAATGCCTACCCAGCGAGCCGCGAGAAAGTGACCGGCCTCGTGCAGGAGGATCAGCAGGCCGATTGCCGCGATGACTAGCAAATAACTCAAAGGGACTCCCTTTCATGCGTTGGTGCGGCTAAGCCGCAAGCGGCTGGCTCCGCTAGACCTTCGATGGATTGGGTTTGTTTGGGTCGAGCCCAAGGGTCTTTAGCGCCGCGGGGAGTTGATCGCGAGGGTAACGGCCTTGGGCGGCCAACTCGTTGAGCGCGGTCAGGACGATGTTCTCCGCGTCAACCTCGAAGAACCGTCGCAACTCCTTCCGGGCCTCGCTGCGGCCGAAGCCGTCGGTTCCCAGCACGGCATACGGCTGCGGGACCCACGCGGCGATCGACAGCGGCACGGCCGAGACGTAGTCCGAGGCGGCCACGATCGGCCCCTGTTCTCCGGCCAACACCTGGGAAACGTAAGGCTGCCGGGGCTGTTGGCCCGGGTGCAGCCGGTTCCAGTGTTCGCAATCGCGACCGTCGTCATAGAGCCGCTTGTAGCTGGTCACGCTGTACACGTTGCTCGAGATCCGGAACTGCTTCTCGAGGATCTCCTGAGCCCGGAGGGCTTCGCGGAGGATCGCGCCGCTGCCGAACAACTGCACCTTGGGCCGGTCCGGCCCAAGGTCGCGATCCGAGAGCCGGTAGATGCCGCGGACGATCCCCTCGGTGGCGCCCATCGGCAGGATCGGCATCTCGTAGTTTTCGTTCAACAGGGTGATGTAGTAGAAGATGTCTTCCTCTTCGAAGTACATGCGGCGGATGCCGTCCAAGACGATCGCCGCCACCTCGTAGGCATAGCACGGATCGTAGGCCTGGACGGTCGGGTAGGCCAGGGCGAAGCAGTGGCTGTTGCCGTCCTGGTGCTGAAGGCCTTCGCCGGCCAAGGTCGTGCGGCCCGCGGTGCCGCCGAGGACGAATCCACGGCAGCGCATGTCGCCGGCCGCCCAGATCAGGTCGCCGATCCGCTGGAAGCCGAACATCGAGTAGTAGATGAAAAACGGGATCATGTTCACGCCGTGGCTGGAATGGGCGCTGGCCGCGGCGATGAACGACGACATCGAGCCGGCCTCGGTGATCCCCTCTTCGAGAATCTGTCCGTCCTTGGCTTCCTTGTAGTAGAGCACCGTGTCCGAGTCGACCGGCTCGTACAGTTGGCCGGCATGGGAGTAGATGCCGAACTGGCGGAACAAGGCTTCCATGCCGAACGTCCGGGCCTCGTCGGGAACAATTGGAACGATCTGTTTGCCCAGCGGTTTTTCACGCATCAGCTTGACCAAAAGACGCACGAAGGCCATCGTCGTGGAGACTTCGCGTCCTTCGCTGCCGCCGAAGAACTCGGCGTAGTCTTCCCACTTCGGCGGATGGAGTTTCGGCGCCCGGGCGCGACGGCTGGGGACGAATCCGTTCAGCTGGCGGCGTCGCTCGCGGAGATACTCCATCTCGGGGCTCTTGTCCGGCGGCCGGTAGAACGGCGCCTCGGCAATCTCCTTGTCCGAGACCGGGATATCAAACCGGTCGCGGAAATGCCGCATCTCCTCTTCATTGAGCTTTTTCTGCTGGTGGGTAATGTTGCGGCCTTCGCCGGCCTCGCCCAGGCCATAGCCTTTGATCGTCTGGGCGAGGATCACGGTTGGCGCGCCTTCGGTCTCCGTGGCCGCCTTGTAGGCCGCATAGACCTTCATGGGGTCGTGTCCGCCGCGCTTGAGGCGGCGGAGCTGCTCGTCGGTCATGTCGGCCACCAGGGCTTCCAGGCGAGGATCGACGCCGAAGAAGTGCTTGCGGATGTAGCTGCCGGGCATCACCGTGTACTTCTGCGACTGCCCGTCGACGATCTCGCCCATCCGTTTGACCAACAGCCCCTCGGTATCGCGAGCGAACAGGGGATCCCAGTCGGAGCCCCAGACGACCTTGATCACGTTCCAGCCGGCCCCGCGGAACGTGCCTTCGAGTTCCTGGACGATCTTGCCGTTGCCGCGGACCGGGCCGTCGAGTCGCTGAAGGTTGCAGTTGATCACGAAGGTCAGATTGTCGAGTCGCTCCCGGGCGGCCAGCGTGATCGCGCCCAGGGTTTCCGGCTCATCGGTCTCGCCATCGCCGACAAAACACCAGACCCGGGACTTGGCGGCGTGGGGATCGATGCCTCGGTCGACGAGGTAGTGATTGAAGCGGGCCTGATAGATGGCCATCAGCGGGCCGAGGCCCATGGAGACTGTGGGGAATTCCCAGAAGTCGGGCATCAACCAGGGATGCGGATAGCTGGAGAGGCCACCGCCCGGCGCCAATTCGCGGCGGAAATTGACTAACTGCTGTTCGGAAAGACGCCCCAAGAGGAACGCTCGGGCATAAATCCCGGGAGAGGCATGCCCCTGGATAAACACTTGATCGGCCGGCAGCTCCCCTTGTTTTCCGCGGAAGAAGTGGTTGAAGCCGACCTCGTAGAGCGTGGCGGCCGAGGCATAGCTGGAGATGTGTCCGCCGATCCCCGGACTCGCCCGGTTCGCCCGCACGACCATCGCCATCGCGTTCCAGCGGAGAATGCTCTTCACTCGCCGCTCGATCGCCCGATCGCCGGGATACTTGGGCTCACGGTCCGCGGGGATCGTGTTGACATAGGGCGTCGTCATCCCGCCGGGATAGGACACGCCGCAGGCGAACGCCCGCTGCTTGAGCCGCTCCAACAGGTAGGCCCCTCGTTCGCAGCCGGAGGTCTGGACGACGTAGTCCAGCGCTTCGAGCCACTCCCGGGTTTCCTGGGGGTCCATGTCCCTTCCGAGGTCACGGAGCACGCCGTCAGGCAGTGTACCGTTGCGTGCCACGTCTTTTGCGGTCTGCGTCATGATCCATCTTCAACTTTGAGGACAAACACGGTATATGTGGGCAGGGCGGAAACCAGGGACCTCACAGGGTTTACGCCCGCCACCCCTTCCATCACGGGAGTCACTCCGAGACAAGGCGGCATCGCGACCGCGACGGATCGCGGACACGAAAACGCCAAGCCATAATACGGATCTCCCCCCCTGGAGTCAAATGCCCTAGGCAGAATCCTCAAGGGAGTTCTCAATCCTATCCTGGAAAGCATGCTCGCCTCGGCTACGCTCGACTTCCGCTAATCCTCGTTGGATAGTCTAGGGTGGATCTAGAGGGAGCACGGACGAGCGTGCGAGCCAATAGCCTCT
>JBDKTH010000007.1:0-1669 GCA_039680305.1 Thermoguttaceae bacterium
CCGAGACGCCCGCGGCGACCGACGATCGCTGGGCGCTGGCCCGCAAGTTCCTCGACTACCTGGAAGCCAACGGCGAGCAATACTGGCAGGTGCCGCGGCTGGAGCTGGTCCGCCAGGCGTCGCCCGGCAATGGCGCCGGGCACGAACCGTCGGGTGACGAGGAGGACAGCCTCTTTGACGCGGCCTACGAAAACGTCACCTATCGCGACACGACCGACGACGGCTTTGAAGGCGAAATGCTCGAATGGGGCGAGCAGCCCACCGATTTCGAACTGACCGCCGAAGCCGATCGGATCGGCGACCGGTTGGCCTTCCTGCGGACTGTGGCCCAGCTTTGGAAGCTGGTCGCCACGGCGATCACGGCCGAAGGGCCGGCGACGCCCCAACGCGAAGCGCTGGGCAACTGGCTGGGACAGGCCATGCACAACCGCCAGCAACTCGCGTCGCTTCTGAGCCAGGTGCACCAGTACCACATCCCGCGGCCGCGGAGCACCCACGAATCACTAGTGGAGTATGCCCAGCGCCAAGGGGTCAAGGAGGTCCTGCTCGACCGGGTGATCACGGCCTGCGTGGAGATGGCCGACGCCGGGCGGTTTCTCTGGGGCGCCGTGGGCGGCGCGGAAGCGCCCGACGGCTGGGACGCGTGGGAACTGCCGGCGCAGAGCGTGCTCCAGGCGGCCGCACGCGGCGATGCGCCGGCCGTGCGGGCGGAGTGGCCGACGCTCTTGGAAGTGCTCGAGCGCCAGCCGCTGTTGTACGTGCCCACTTCCAAAGGCGGCAGCCCGCAACGGGTCGTCGCCTCACGCAATCTCCAACGCGTGTTGCACCGGCTCCTGGCCGCCTCCGGACGGCTCGGCCTGTTGGCCGAGACCTACCAGTTGATCGGCACGATCCAGGAGATGGAACGCAACCATCCGGTCGGCCCGGGCGCGTTCACCGAATTCGACCGGCTCTTCGAGACGGGCTGCCGGGCGATCGTCCAGTGCCTGGTGGCCTCGTCGGAGGAGTGGACCCCGCAGTTGTTCGGCCGCCGCTCGCGCGGCCGGCGCTCGGAGCAAGAGTTGATCGACGTCCTGGAACGCGCCGTCGAACTGCTGCTGGCCCGCTGGCTCAGCCACAGCCGCAACATCCGGCTCTCGGTTCTGGAGACCGTGACTGAGGACCATCGCTGGCAGCAGCTCAAGGAGTTCATCGATCGCTACGGCCACGACCTGTTCACCCAGCGGTTCATGAACTTCGGCAATCTCCGGGCGATCCTCCACCAAGGAGCGGAAAACTACCTGCGGTCGCTCCAGGAGGACGAGGACGAAGAGATGCCGCGCCTGGTGGAAGACCTGGGCACGGAGATTTCGTTGGAAACGGCCGCCAGCCTGTTGGAATTGGCGTTGGAGGCGGTCATCGAGAACTACTCGGAGTATATCGACTACAATAGCACGACCACGCAGTCCGACCGGGGCGAGATGCTCTACACGCTCTTGGACTTCCTCCGCCTGGAGGCGAGCTACGACCGCGTGGCGTGGAACCTCAAGCCGGTGGTTCTGGCCCACGACGTGCTGGTCCGCTCCGGGCGCAGCGAGGCGGCCGAACGCTGGTGTCAGGCCGTGCTTCGCCGCACGGGGAGCGTGGCCGACCAGCATCTGAAGCGGTTCGCCCAACTTTGCCAGAAGTA
>JBDKTH010000661.1:0-3129 GCA_039680305.1 Thermoguttaceae bacterium
CCCCACGCCCCACGACGGCGTCGACGGCGTGGCGTTCGTCGTCGACGATGGCACCAGCCGGCTGGGAATCCTCACCGACCTGGGCCACGTCTTCTCCGGGCTCGAGGCGGTCGTCAACTCGCTCGACGCGATCCTGCTGGAGAGCAACTACGACCCCGACCTGCTCGACTACGGGCCCTACCCGCCGTTTCTCAAGCGGCGGATCCGCGGGCCGGGCGGGCATTTGTCGAACAACGAAGCGGCCGAGCTGATCCGCGTCTCCGGCTCCCGGCTCCAGTGGGCCTGCCTGGGCCACCTCTCCGAGCACAACAACCGCCCGGAGCTCGCCCTGCGCGTCCATCGCCACGTGCTCGGTCAGCGTCTCCCCCTCCATGTGGCCAGCCGCAACGAAGCGACGAAGTTGCTGGAGATCTGAGCGTAGTGTCTCGGTTGGGTGGCATGCCGTCACGCGGCGCAGCCGTGGGTCGGCATGTTTCTGAGTCGAGCGACATGCCGACCTGTCGCTGCGCTCCATGACGGCATGCCACCCAGCCGCCACTTTTTTGCGATTTTTGCCAAGATTCTAACGCGGGGAGCGAACAAGAGAATTGGTGGGGAACTGGGCACAACCGCGGGAGGTGATTCCATGAATCAGACTGTCGCTCTTCTGGCCGCGGAATGGCTTTCGTTTCTCCGCTATCCCAGCTCGTTGGTGATGCTGATCCCGATCGTCGCAATCCTTGTGACGGGGATCCTCGGCATCGTCAAGCTGCTGCTCCGCCACCGCGAGCGCATGGCGATGATCGAACGCGGCCTGCACCCCGACTATCCGCCCGAGCAAGACGACGTGCCAAATCGCCCGTAACTTGGTCCGTCTGGCCAGCCGTTCATCCTCACAAGAGACAACCCCGCCATGTCCTTCTTCCTGGAATTGCTGGGAGAGGTGGTCTTCCCGATCCTCGACATCGTCTGCGGGATCTTTGGATACCGCCCGGGCTGGGGCCCGACTCGAGACGATTCCAAAGAACGGTCGTCCCCGCTCTCGGTTCTCGTCTGGTTTACGGCCTTCGCACTCCTTTGCGGAATCCTGATCTGGCTTGCCTTGCGGTAAGCCAAGAGCGGGGTGTAGAATCTCATGGGTTTTCACGAGCAAAACCGCTAGGTAGGGCGGCGCCGAGCTTGCGAGGCCCGCCACTGCGCCACCACGGATCTGGCGGGCCTCGCAAGCTCGGCACCGCCCCAGTGGATTACCGATCTTGGTCGTCAAAACCATGAGACGCGACGCCCGACAGCCTCCGGTGCTTCTGGTGACGCATCAACGGCCCTCACTCGGCCGCCCTTTGTAGATTCGTGGCGGTCTCAAAACGCTGTGATTACGCCCCCTCTTCCAGAGGTGGGTGTAAAGCAATCTCTTGGGCAACCGCCCGTCCCCTCAAAGAATACAACTTGACTGATCTGTTTTGTTGCTTGTATACTTGCAACATCACTGATCGGAGACGATGCAATGACTTCCAGTTGGCAACTGACGCGTGAGATGTTCCTCTCGATCGAGGAGGTCGAGTCCCTGCTTGAGCATCTGCGGGCTCACGGCCGGGAGGCGTCGGGCCGGGCGAGGCTCTCGGCCGACATCGATCAGCTGGTGATCGAAGGGCTCCTTTTCTCCGGCCTGCGCACCACCGAGTTCTGCCGGCTCACTTTGGCCGACACGGTGATCGGTCAAAAGCAGTCGGTCTTTGTGGTGACAGGGCTGCGCGGCCGCGATCGGACGGTGCACGTGCCGGCCGAGGTGAGCCAACTGGTCGAGCAGTTTGTCCGCGACACCCGCCCAAGTCTGCTGCCCGAGGACGTCGATCCCAACGATCCGACGCAGCCGCTCATCTTCGGCGAGCGCAAAAACCCCCTGGAGCGGACGGGGCTCTATCGCCGGGTCGTTCGCGTGCTCAGCGCCGCGGGCCTCGGGGCACGAGCGAGCGTGCAATTGCTCCGCCACACCTACGGCTACCTGGCCTACGTGCGAACCAATGGAAACCTGCTGTTCGTGCAGCGGCAGCTCGGCCACGCCCATCCGATGGTCACGAGCATCTATGCCCAATTCGTTGACGAGTCGTACGCCACCTTGGCAGAGCAAGTCTACCGCCAGGCTCGGCTCCCGCGGCCGTGACGGAAAACGGCCGAAAGGAACCGTCCAGAAGTCTTACCTACGAAAGCGAGGATTGCGATCATGGTCATGACGGAAAACGAAATCTACAGCAAGGTCCAGCGCGTTCTGGTCGACTCCCTGGGCGTTGACGAAGCGGACGTGACGCCCGAGGCTCGCCTGACCGAGGACCTGGGGGCCGAATCGATCGACTACCTGGACATCGCTTTTCAGACGGAACGCGTGTTCGGCATCAAGATCCAGCCGAGCGATATGCTGTTGGGCGACATCATGACCGAGCCGTACGTCGAGGACGGTCGGATCACCGACGTCGGGATCGAAGAATTCCGTCGGCGTTTGCCCCACGTCAATCTCGAGGCCCTGGAGCAGAGCCGGAACGTCCGCGATCTCCGTAGCGTCTTCACCGTCGACACCCTGGTCCGCTTGTTGACCGAGAAACTTGCTGAGACCGCGGCGGGGTGAGCGGACACAAGGCAGCCCTACTTCTCTCGCCGGGCTTCGTTTACAATGGAGGCACGAGAGCGGCGAAAAGACTGTCCGACGAACGGTTGGCCGGCGTATCATGCCAGACTCCATCGCTGAACCGAATCCGTACCAATCGCCCGTGGATGTCGCGGCGGAGGAGCCGGAGCCATCGAGTCTCCTGCGGACGGTCCTCTACTTGCTCGCCGCCATCCCGGCAGGCTCCTTGCCACTTGGTTATTTCGCCGTGATCGGCTGCGTTTTCGCGGAGATCGTCTTTGGATACGACCTTCTCCCACCTCAGCCCGGCTCGCCGATGGCGTGGCTGGGAGAATGGTCGATCCAGACGACCTTCATCCAGTGGCCCTTTTATGCACTCTGGGTACTGCTGTCCAAGGAACTGGGCTATCGGGCCAAGGCCGCTTGGATCGGCATCTTGTTTATGTTGAACATGTTCGCCATTCCCTTGTTTCTCTACTGCAAGTATCGCCGGCAAGTCTGGCCGATCCTGGAGTGGAAACCCAAGTCAA
>JBDKTH010001067.1:0-8356 GCA_039680305.1 Thermoguttaceae bacterium
AGCGAGAGCGTGGGCCGATCACCGGGTTTCAGTACGTAGCTCAGTGCTCCGGCGACCGGCACGACGTGGACCAGCCCACGGCTAAGCCGCGTTTCGGCCGGGCCCAGTTCCTTGCCGTCCTCGGCCAGCGCGACGGCCGTGGCCGTGCGTCCGTCGAGCGAGATGGCAAACGCCGTGCACTTGCCCACGGGGATCAGCTCCACCGAGCCATCGGCCCGCTTGTTGGCCACCAACTGGCCATCGCAGGCGGCTTTGGCAAACCGGGTGAAGCGGCCGCGGCCATTGGCGTAGACGTAGGCCGGCGAATCGACGTAGTCGGCCCGATGGCCGTCGACGATCGCGCTAAAGCCGGTCAGCTTGCCTTCGGCGTCCTTGGCCAGCCAGCCGTTGGGCGGCAGCTCGGCCGTTTGCAGCTTCCAGGTCTCGGTCGGATGACCGTTGACGGCGACCTTCAGACCGTTGGAGTATTGCGTAAAAACCTGCGACCGCTTGAAGGCGTCGTTGGCCACGGCCGCGCTCGTGGGGTGCAAACGACCCTGTTCGTCGGCGTAGCGGATGTCGACGGCCGTCTCCTGAGCGTAGTTGGCATGGATCTGCTGCACGGAGAAGTAGCTCCGCACGCCGTTCGAGATGCCGCCTTCCATCACCAGGAAGCCGGTGTGGCCAAAGGCCAGCGTGGCGGCCAGGAAGCGGTCGAGCCGCGTTTCCTGCTCCTCGGGCGTGTCGCCCAGGGTCTCGCGGTGACCATAGAACATGCCGATGTTGCCCATGCCGAAGTTGCAGCACAAGGGATGCATCTTGCGCATGTCGAAATCGACGAGCCAGGGATTCTCGGCCAGCCGGGCCGCCTGGTCCTGGCCATAGTTGCCGTCGGTCAGGCCGCAGTAGTACCAGTGGTTGTTCCCCTCGCTATAGACCGGCCCGTTCCAGGTCTTCTTCTGGTGAAGCATGATCTCGCCGTAGGCGTAGAACGTGGCGGCAAAAGTGCCGGCGCCGGGCACGCGGGCGTCGAAGTCCACATAGCGCCACGGCTGCACGGCGGTGTGCACGTCGCAGTAGGCCGTGTCGAGTTGGAACTTCTGCTGGATGATCGGCGCCAGCCGGGCCTCGAGTTCCACGGCCCGCGCGGGCTTGGGGTTGTAGCACCGCGCCCAGGCCGACTGCCACTGGCCGTTGGACAGCCGGGTCACGTAGTCCTCGCTCCAGTGCTCGTTGACCGGGGCGTAGTCGGTGTAGTTGTTGTAGATCCCGTAGCGGAAGCCGAGGGCCCGCATCTTCCGGGAATACTCCACCTGGCTCTCGTCGCCACCCCGGCCCGGGGCCGCCCGGGTGCGCATCGTAAAACTCTCGCCGCCGTCGCGCCAGCCGGTCTCGTGGTCGGTGATCAGCACCTTGCTCATGCCGTAACGGGCCACCTGCTTCCAGATCGCGTAGTCCTGCTCACGGTTCGAGGCCCCGTGCGCGCGCCAGACCCGCTCGCCGGCCACGTGCATCCAAGGCGATTTCGGATTCGGGATGTTGGGCAAGACCTCTTCAAACCGCGGCGAAACGGTGAGGAACAGCCGCTCGAAGCAGTCGTTGCGCTGGCCGTCGGTCTTGGGCAGGTAACGCGAGCCGCCGTTGTACGACACGCCCTGGTCGACGATCTGATTGACGGCCCAGAGACTCGACGCGTTGGACCGGCAGTGGTCGACGAAGGCGGTCGTAAAGAGCGACTTGTCGACCGGACCAGTGACCAGCACGGCCGGACGCTGCATTTCGCAGGCCAAATACGGGAGGGTGACGAGCCGGGGATTGGTCACGCCCACGGCCTTGCCGACCCAGACTTCGCCAACCTGTCCGCCCAGGCATTTGACGTCGACCACGAGCGACTTCTGCCAGAGCCGCAGCGTGTAGGTCACCTCGGCCGAGCGAGAGCCGAGCGTCGAGCGCCAGGTGGAAACGACCGTATCGCCCTCCTGCCGGCAGTCGAGCTTGACGATCTTCTCCGGCACGAGCGGCTTGTTGTCGTCCGAAGCGAAGCGGATGCCGCCGTCGGCCATCGGCTGGAAGGCCGCAGCGCCGTCCCACTGGGCGGTCACGTCGCCCAAGGTGCCGCTGGACGGCTTGTAGGTGTAGACCAGCTGTCCGTCCTGGCCGCGATAGCGGAAGCGGAAGCCGTCGCCGGCCGGCTCTAGCTGCGTGGTGAACTGCTGAGTGAGGTTATCGGGAAGGATCGTCTCTTCCCGAGTGGGGAAAGGAAGCTTGCCGGGCCCGGTGTTCGTGCCCGTCGTCTGGCCCGCGAAGGGCTTGATCCCTCGTTCCGGACGCGGCTCGAAGCTCAGCGGCGGCAGTTGCTCCTTGTAGACGGCCAGGTTGTCGAAATAGAGAACCCGGTCCTCCTTGTTGCGGCAGTTGGTCACGCGGATGCCTTCCAGCGTGCCGCCGCTGCCGAGGCTCGCCAATTGCTCGGGCGACAGTCGCTGGTGCATGACCCACCATTCGCGCCAACGGACGTTTGTCATGGAGACGGGCAGTTCGCGGCCGTCTTTGGCCCGCAGCACGACGGTGATCGCGACCTGGGGCGTGCCCTTGTCCGACACCCAAGCCCAATTGTTGCCATAGACCCAGAAATTGATGCAGTCGAACGAGGCCGGCAAGGGAATCGGCTTGGGCGGCTTGACCGTCACGGTCGCCTTGGGCCCGGTGCCGCGGTAGGTCAGCTTGGCGACGTACGAACCCCAGAGTTGCTGTTCGCGGGAGCGCTTGAGATCGGCCACGGTGTCGTTGCACTGGACCGTCCAGCCGTCGAGGTTCTCGAAATCCACCAGCGGCGGATGGGTGTCGTCGGTCCGATTGACCCAGACCATTTCATACGGCCGCTTGCCCACGGGCTCATCGGCCACGGCGAGCGAAGCAACGACCAGCAGGACCGAACACAGCAGCAGGGGTTTTCGATGGATCATCGGTTGTCCTCAGGGCAGTCGAGGGTGAGGGATACGGCGGGAGACCGATCGCCGGGCGGGTTTCCCACGAGTATGTGCGGTGGGGGGGACGATGTCAACCCTCGCGACGCTCGGCGAGCGTCTGGCCAAGATGGTGTGCCACGGCTTGCCTGGAGGGCAAGCAGTGGCACGCGGCACCTCGCGACGTGTCACGTCGCGATCCTTTTATGGCAGCAGCGGCGTCAACGGACCATAGACCGGCGGCAGATAGTAGCCCGGAATGGCGATCACGGCCGGACGGTACAACTGATAGGGATCGCTCACATCCGGCAGGAAGGGATACGCCCCGTGGGGCGAGTCGTACACGGCGTTGGGATCGCGGTAGACCGGCTGCGTCGGAGAATACTGCCAGACCCGTTCGCCCGTCTTGGGGCTGTTGCTGTACTCGCCCTGATCGAAGATCCAACTCTTGACTCCAGCCGGCGCCTGCGCCTTGACCGGCTCCGAGGCCTGGACACGATCGGTGACCGACAGAATTCCCAAGGTGATCGCAAGACCGACAGCGGACCGGCAGAGCATATAGGCGTCTCTCTTCGGAAGAGGACTCGATGCAGACAACGCGACGACGACTCTACCACAACTATAGATTAGAACCCCTAACACAACCCGGTATCCCCTGATGCAATGCCAGAGAAGTCCGGGTTGTGTTGGGGGTTCTTACGGACTCTGCCGGGCTGGCGGCCCCCTTGATCGAGCGGCGAATTCCGTCTATGCCGGATGTAGGGGCTCCACTGCGATCACTCGACGACCACTTCGTCCGACGGGTCGAACTTGGGCAGGACGATGTTCAGGATCGTCATCCGGCCGACGGCGCGGTGCCGCACGCCCGGCGGGATCAGGATGCACATCCCGGACTTTAGCGGCAGCGGCTCGCCGTCCAACTCCAACGTTGCCCCGGGCTCACACTCCAGGATGTAATACGTCTCGGTCAGTCGCCGGTGGTAATGCGTTTGGGCCGCCGCCGAAATGGTCGTGCGATGGATCGTGGCCGGAAAGTCGGCCACCTCGGCCAGTGCCCGGCGAGCCGTCCCACACGGACAGGGCACCGGCGGGATCTCGTCGAAATCGACGACCGTATAGCGTTTGGCGGAAGAAGCAGATGCGGGCTGGGACATGCGGAGATTCCTTGGCGATGGACGCGACAAGGCCCATTCTACTCCGTCGCCGAGGCGTTTGTCACCACCGACGAGCGGCTGCGGCTCCGATCAGAATTCTCCAAGCACCTCTCCGCGCGAGCGAGTGCCAAGGGCTCGCCACTGGGCCAGATTCACCTGGTCGCTGACCAGGCGGACCGATCCGTCGCCCAGGGCGACACGTACGCCGCCGGGGTGCAGGCTCCGCGCGGCAAACCAGCCGTATCCGTTCTTCATCACGTCGGGCGTGCGGAAGTTGGGGGAGGCGTACGTGTTGAACGTTGTGGTATGCTCGCGTCCCCAAATCCACGCCCCGGCGCGGAATCCCTGCCACTCGGCGGCCCCGGCCGCGGCCGCCGCCAGGTCGGGGTTATGCCCGGGCGCCGTCGTAAAGCCGGCGCCCGGCGGACCCATGCCGCCGCCCGGATAGCGGGCCATCTGCCGCCTGGCGTCTTCCGGCTGCGGGCCGGTCGAGTCGCGGCCAAGGCCCAGGAGCGTCTCCGACAGCACGACGGTGTTCGACGCCCCATCGGTCATGTCCGGAAAACGCACGGCCGATCCGCACCAAAAAACGCCGTCCGTCGGCGCCCGCGTGTCGTAGTTCGTGTCCACTCCCGAGCCGGTGCAGACGACGTAGTTCGTTCCCGCGAACGCCAGACCGGGAGCCGCATTGTAGCTTTCAAAGATCGCCTGCTTGCCGTCGCTGGGGCAACGGAATAAGGCCACCTCCTGCCGGGCGACCTGCGCATGGACCGGATTGAGTGTCTGCGTTCCGCCCGACCCGAGCATCAGCGGCTGCGTGAAGTCGATCAGCTTGTACACGTTGCCCTGCTCGGCAAACGGCAACAGCCGTGCCTGGACCGAAAATCCGTAGTCGCGGGTCGACGGCAGGCCAGGGAACGCGCGATGCGTACTCTCGTAGTTGTGCAGGGCCAGCGACAGTTGCTTGAGATTGTTGCCGCACTGCGCCCCGCGCGCCGCTTCCCGGGCCTGTTGCACCGCTGGCAAAAGAAGGGCGATGAGGATGCCGATAATGCTGATCACCACCAGCAGTTCGACGAGCGTAAACCCTCTCTCGCGTTCGTCGAACCGATTGCCCCGCGCGCTCTTGGAGCATCGCGATAGCCAAGCGGCCAGCACGACTCCCGCACCGACGCCGGCGCAGCGGAGGCAGCTTGCGCAGCCGCCGCCGTTGCAGGGAGCGGCCATCGCAAGTCCGGCCATGGCGGTGGAAATGCCGAGAACGTTGGCCAGAAGACTACTTGGACGGTTTTCCATAGGAGATGGCCCCTGTGGGACATGCGGTTTCGCAGATTCGACAGGGCATGCAGGAGAAGGCGTCGATCTTCGCCTTGCCGTTCTCCTCGCCGATGGCCCAGACCGGACAGACGTCCTGGCACTTGCCGCAACCGGTGCAGTTGGCCCGGCAGACGACCATCCGTCGCCGGCCGAGCTTGGCGCCCAGGGCGTTGGCCAGGGCGTCGATCGCGCCGATCGGGCACAGGAGGTTGCAGTAGGCCCGCCCGCCTTTGGCCAAAAAGCCGAGCACGAGCACCAGCCCCAGCGAGATCCCGCCGGCCGTTCGGAGGAAATAGGCGGCGTCGGCGGCCGAGAACGGGGCGGCCAACAGGCGCGGCACCGTCGCGAAATTGCAGTAGCCGCAGCAGAGACTGCCGATCCCCAGCATCGGGGCCAGGAGATAGACCCCGAGATACCCGTATCGAAAGGCCGGCGCAGGGAGACGCGTGTAGTCGATCTTCAGACGCCCAGGGACAAGCCGACTTCCCAGTTCCATGACCGCGCCGATCGGGCAGACATGACTGCACCAGTGCCGGCCGAACAAGAACGTCGTTGCCAGGATTCCCAACACCAGAGCGACGCCCATGTAAGCCCGCAGATACCCGAACCAGTACGCGTTCCAGCTCTCCCCCGGGCGCCAGAGGAAGAACATCCGCGGGCACCAGGTCCCGCAGAAATTGCTGTCACCGGTCACTTGAACCAACAGCGACAGGGGCGGCAGAAAGAGCAACGCCGCCGTGAGCAGGATCGCGTACCGCAGACGCACCGACCGCGCTGCCCCGCCGCGGCTCGGACGATCGCTCCCGCGTTGCGGCACCGTTGGCGACGTCTGGCCGTGTGACGGGCTCCTAGTCTTCTCGGCCATGGCGGCTCCCCTCCTCGGGCTGATAGACGACGGGAACCTGCAGCACGGTCTTGCCGCTCTTCGTGTCGCGGAGCGTAATGGTGTTTTTCAGCCGATGCTCCTGGGCTGCCGACTCCCAGTCGGCAATGCGAGGCCGCATGACGACCCACAGGGCAAAGCGGTCTTTCGGTTCGACGTTCTCGAGAACATGACCGTCAAAGCCCGGCCGTCGCCGGAGTTTCAGATCGACGACCGGCGCCTGGCAGTGGATTTCGTAGTCCATCTCCGGCCACCCCTCGACCGTGACGTGGGCGCTGCCGCGATAGGGAGGCACAACCGTTCCGGTGACGATCACCAGATACTGGCGCTTGCCGGGCTCCAGATACACGGCGTGCCGGACCTTGCCGCCCTGGGCGGAAAGCTGGCCCATGGCGTGCCCTGAGTCTCGGAAACGATGCACGGCCGCTAGCAGCGAGATGCCAACGGCGGCAAAGAACACCAGCAGTGTCTTCGCAGGCTTGGCCAACGGAGCGCGGCGATGCGTCAAGTTCAGCCGGGATTCGGTGTGCAGAGAGTCTCCCATGCACTCGGCGGTTCTGGTGGTGCCCGAACAATTATCCGCCGCCCGGCAAGCCGCCCCCCCAACCCGATCCCTCGCAAGCTCAACCGCCCACCAACGGCCGCAAGTACTCGATGCTCCGCGCCGCCTGGTCCACCGTGCCGCATTCGACACTCACGACGATGTCGCGCGGCGCTTCGCGGCAGACGGCGATCACACCAGGCCAGTCGATCACGCCGTCGCCGCACGCACAGCCGACCGGCGTGCCGGTCACTTTGCCGCGTTCGGCGTCGGATTGCTGGAGGGAAATGTCTTTGGCGTGAAGGTGGACCAGACGGTCGCGCACGTGGCCAAGCCAGGCGATCGGGTCTTCTCCGGCAAGATAGCTGTTGCCCGTGTCGAAGTTGATGCCGATGGCCGGCGATTTGACCAGCTCATAGATCCGGTCGAGGCCCACGCGGGTCTTGCTGTACTGCTGATGGGGCTCCAGGCCGATGAGGATCCCGCGGGGCTCGGCCACGGCGGCGGCTTCCTCGAGGACGTAACGCATCAGCACGTGGTCTTCGTCCGTGCTCGTCCAGCGGGGCTTGGGGCCTTCGTCTGTGTTGACGACCGGGGCGCCGCACTCTGCCGCGAAGCGAATCGCCTGTTTGAGATACTCGACGCTGATCTCCGGCTTGCACAAGGGGCAATGGGCCGAGAGGCCGGAGAGCCGGATTCCGGCCGCTTCACACGCCCGGCGCACGCGGTAGGGATCGTCGAGCATCGAAACGCTGTGGAAGTAGCCGGCCTCGCTCAACAGTTCCCGGCCCCAGTGGACCATCGGTTCGACGCAGTCATAGCCCAATTGGGCAGCCTTCTCCACGCCCCATTCGAACGATTTGTCCTGGTGGCGGACGAACTCCATGTTGACGCCAAGCGCGATCGTGCCCATCGGGAGACTCCTGAAGATGAGACCCCCGAACCCAACCCGGACTCTTCCGGTATCGCGTTTGGGGGATATCGGGTTGTGTTAGGGGTTCTGAAAGAATTCGAAAAACGGCCCCTCCTTGCTCTGCCGGGCAAAAGACGCTAGAAAACTAGCACGGTCGGGCCGGAGATGTCGTTCACAATCTTTCAGTGAAGAGTTTCGAAGACGGGAGGGGTGCCATGGCACGCCTGCCGCCGATCTACACCGAGCAGGGGCAAGCCTACCAGGCCGACGCCTGTGCGGCCGTCCAGCGGGGCGTGGCCGCCGGCACGGTGCGGCTAGAGGCCCTGGCCCGCGGCCAATACCCGGGCCGTCGCCTGCCGAAAAACGCCCTGCCTGCGGTCAAGACGATCGGCTTCTGGGACGCCGATCATAGCCAGGCGTGGGGACTCGACTGGCACAGGAACGAGGGCATCGAGCTGACCTTCCTCGAAAGCGGCCAACTCCCGTTTGCCGTCGACCAACAGCGATGCCGACTCCAGCCCGACGACCTGACGTTCACCCGGCCCTGGCAGCGACATCGCGTCGGCGATCCGTTGGTTACGGCCGGACGCCTGCACTGGCTGA
>JBDKTH010000829.1:0-4387 GCA_039680305.1 Thermoguttaceae bacterium
GTGTAGCTGTTCGAGCCACTGAGGGCGAGCTTGCCAGCACCGGTCTTGGTCAGACCGATCCCTGTACCGGTGATAGCCCCCTGGACTTCGCCGCTGTAGCTGGCATCCTGGTGTAACACCCGCGACCCGGTTCCCGCCAGGGTGATCCCGGTGTTGACGGTGCCGAGATTCTTGAGGATGCCGTCCTGGTAGGTGAACGTGTCGAGCCCGGTAATGTTGCGGCCCTGCATATTGAGCACCGCCGAAGGGCCGTTGAGCGTAAGCGAGGCGGTCGTGCCGGTGCCGCCGCCCTTGGCGATGTTGCCCGCCAGGGTCACGGTGCCGCCGGTGATGTTCACCGTGCCGGTCACGGTGCCCGCACTGGGGCTGCTGTTGGTGGCCAGCGCGATGCCGCCACTGCCAATGTTGACCGTGCCGCCGCGGAGATTGAGCGTGCCGAGGATCGGCTTCGTGCCGGTATTCGCTGCGCCGCTGCGGTTGGCGAGAGTGACGGCCGTGACATCCAGGGTTCCCGTGTCGAACGAGAAGGTGGCGGTCGCGCCGCTGCCGGCGTTGCCGGCGTTGTCATATCCGCCGGCGCGGCTGGCGATGTCGAGGCGGTTCAAGGAGAGGTCGGCTTGATGGCCGGTGAGGTCGACGACCGACGTCTGGCTGGCCCAAGTCGCGCTGGATCCGGCCGCGACATACATGTTGGCTCGCCCGCTTCCGTTCTTGGCATGCAGGTTCAGGCTCCCGCTGGCCCCGTTGAACTGAAGCGTGCCGCCGGATCGGCCCTCGCTCATCCCGACGTACACGTTGTCGGCGTTGATCACATTAGCGCCACTGCCCAACTTGAGCGTGTGAACGGCCTCGCGGCCGCAGACGCCGCCCAGTTCGAGGTTCGTGGCCTTGATCGTGCTACTGTCGGCCAGGATGACGGTCGAGGCCGTGCTGCCGCTGTTAGTGGTATTGTCGCCCACGCGGAACGTGCCGACATCGGCGGTGAACCGCGTCAGACCGGACATGTTCAAGGTGGCTGAATTGCCGCTGGTCTGGTTGCTGCCGCCGACCTGGAAGGTCCCGCCAGCGCTGTTGATCGCCAGCGAGCCGCCGCCGAGGATGGTGACGTTGGTCGTGCCGGCAGCGTCCGGGCCGATGGTCACATTGCCGTTGACCGTCAGCGTCTGATTCGCGTCGATCCGGGTCGTATGGAAACTGTTCGTCGTGTTCAGATACTTTAGCGAGGCAACGCTGAGACTGCTGCTGACGATACTGTTGACCGTCCCGGCGGACGACCGGGCATCGGTATTGTCAAAGACGATATCTTGGCCTTCGGGCGAGCCGTTGGGGTTCCAATTGGTCACGGTTGACCAGGAATCGTCCGCTCCCGTCCCCAACCAGGTAATGGCCCCCGGCGCACGACCGCCGAGCACGATCAGGATGCTGCTGATTGCCAGGAAGCCTGACAATACCCGTCCCGCCATCGACATCGTTCTCTCCCACAAAGGCCCTTGTGTGGCCTGATCCCCAAAACCAAAAGCCCCTGCGTTCTCGGGCTCAGACACAACTTCACGGCTCCTATTCTGATTGACGACCAGCAATCCTGCAACGGGTGGGGAGAGTGGATCACTTACTGCCTGAAGGGGGGCTCGCCGCGGTGCTTTCGGCTCCTGGTGGCACCCGCACGCGGGAAGGGTTACGATAGGGGGGCGAGATAACCGAGAGATCGCCGTTCCATCACAGACGAACTGCTGCTCGGCCGCTTTCGTCGGTGCATACCCTTGGCATCAGGAGACGCTTCGATGAGTGATCATGTTCGGCTCGCGGGCAAGGTTCACGCGGCTCTGGTCCTCTCCATCCTGGGCGCGAGCCTGGCGATGCTCGCCACGCGGGGGCTGGCCGCCGCGGTCGATGCGGATCTGCTGCTTCGCGGAGGCTCGATCTGCGACGGCTCGGGCGGGGAGCCGGTGGTCGGCGACGTGGCGGTCCGCGCGGGACGGATCGTGGCCGTCGGCCAGTTGACGCCGGGCAAGATCGGCCGGACCATCGATTGCCGGGGCCTGATCGTCGCCCCCGGGCTGATCGATCTCCACACGCACTCCGACGGCTCGTTGGCCCAGCCCGGGGTTCGCCCCTCGCTGAACTACCTCCTCCAAGGCTGCACGACGATGGGCACCGGCAACTGCGGCGGATCGAGCGATGTGGGCAAGTTTCTCAAGGATGTCGACACCAACGGCGCTGGCACGAACATTGTCCACCTGGTCGGGCACGGCACGCTGCGTGCCAAGGTCCTGGGCGGAGCACGCCGCGCGCCGACGGCCGAGGAACTCCAGCGCATGAAGACCCTGGTCGGCCAGGCCATGCGCGACGGGGCCTGGGGCATGTCGACCGGGCTTATCTACGCGCCCAGCTCGTATGCCACGACCGAGGAACTTATCGCGCTGGCCAAGGTCGTGGCCGCGCATGGCGGCCTCTATGTCAGCCACATCCGCGACGAAGGGGACCACGTCGTCGACGCGGTCGCCGAGGCGATCCGCATCGGACGCGAGTCGGGCGCACCGGTCCATATCTCGCACTTCAAATCGATGCAGATTCCCAACTGGGGCCGCATCCGCGACGCGGCGGCGTTGATCGAAAAGGCTCGCGCCGAAGGACTCAAGGTCACGGCCGACCAGTATCCGTACACGGCCAACTCCTTCTCACTGGCCGACGCAGCGCTGCCCGACGCCCAGATCCAATGGTGCCGGCGGTCGGAACTCGGCAAACGCATGGCAAACCAACCGGAGTTCGCGGCCCTCGTGCGTCGCGTGATCGCCGACCAACTGGGCCGCACCGAGAAGATTGTGATCGTCGAGAGCAAGAAGTTCCCCCAGTACGTCGGTAAGAGTCTCCGGGAGATCGCCGCCCAAGAGAAGATCCAGACCGTGGACCTGGTCCTCAAGATCATTGCCCAGGAGAACCCGCAGATCGTCAGCCATTCGATGTCGGAAGACGACGTACGCTGGGGAATGAAGCTGCCCTGGGTGGCTACGGCGTCCGACGGCGCCGCACGCACCCAGAATCCCAACGAGCACCCCCATCCTCGCAATTTCGGCACTTTCGCCCGCAAGATCGGCCGCTTCGCCATTGAGGAGAAGATCCTTTCGTTGCCTAAGGCGATCCGCAGCGCGACCGGGCTATCGGCCGACATCTTCGGACTGACCGGGCGAGGCTACCTCCGCGTGGGCTATCACGCCGACATCGTGGTCTTCGACCCGGCCACGTATCGCGATCAGGCCACGTTTGAGAAGCCGCAAGTGTACGCCACCGGCGTGCGCTATGTCTTCCTCGCCGGCCAGGCCGCCGTCGACGATGCAAAGCCGAGCCCAACGCTGTTCGGCCGCGCCCTGCGTCATCCCTCCCCCTCGCTGCGTGGCCAGGCGGTCCCACGGTCGGCGCCGTTTGAGGTGCGAGTCGAGGCCGAGGAGGTCGTCTGTCCTCTACCTGCCTACGAGGTGACCAACAACGGTTCGGGCATGTTCTGGGATTCGGGTTGTACGCAACTCGTGCGTGTTGGCGACCGACTGTTTGTCAGTGCGTTCGAGGCCGTGCCGGGGGCAACGCCGCTGAACAATGCCCGCTGGGCCTTGTACGAGCGTGGCGACGACGGCTGGAAGCTCTGTCAGCGCGATCCGAAGGATCGCACTCGCGAGCCATGCCCGCTGGCCGTGAGCCATGCCGGTCGGGTTCTGATGTCGGTCAACCCGACTTTGGCCCCCTTGATTCCCGCGCCTCCGGACGTGGAGAAAAAGAAGATGCTCGCCAGCGGCGGCGAGCTTCGTCATCAATGGCGTGGCGGGCCGGCACGCCCGGAGTTCCTCGAATTCGCCCCGGCCCATCCGGAGCAAGAGCCGAAGCATCTTGTCCCACCATGGAACGGGGAGCCCAAATTCACCGAGCATTCCTACCGCACCTTTGCTGCCGACGGGCCCCGTGGCGAGTTCATCCTCTTTCAGAACATCGGCTCGACGCATTCCCAATGGGCGTTTCTGGACAGGGCAGGAGGCTGGAAGACGGGCCAGCTCGTGTGGCCCGAGGGAGAGGACACGAGATACTCGCCCTACCACGACACGCGAGCACGCGTGAACTACCCGAACGCGATCCTCAGCCATCGCCAGTTGCACTTCATCGGCACCTCGCCCTACAACATCTGGAAGCGGATCGACCCGCTCAAGACGGAGACGTGGGGACGGGAGAGATGGGGCGCTCGCATGCGCAAGATCCACTACGCTTGGACGCCCGATATCACGACCAGCCCCTTCACGGCATGGGCCGTCGTGGCCGACACCATGGACGATGGCGGCACCCTGACCTTGGGCGACTCCTGGCTCGCCGCCGATGGCCGGGTGCATGTCGTGTGGCAACAGGA
>JBDKTH010000408.1:0-4464 GCA_039680305.1 Thermoguttaceae bacterium
GCGGAAGAATTTCAGATTTGGGATTTCAGATTTGGGATTTGGGATTCTGGAATACCCTCAATGCCTCCTGCCGCGTGCTTCCCTCCGACCTCTTGCCAAAAGGGGGGGCCAAATCCCAAATCCCAAATCCCAAATCCCAAATCCCCGGTCCGGTCCACCGGTGGGCCTGCTTGCGAGGCGGCAAGTTTCGACGTACCCTAGACTTGAGTTCCTCGCCGCTGATGGCGAGCGGGAGGAGCCAGGAGCACTAATCCCTTGCAGCAAAGGAGTTGACGGATGAGACGTGCGCTCAGCGGCGGCATCCTATGGATCGGGCTGGCGGGTTGGCTGGGCTATGCTCAGCCGCTCGCGGCCGAACCGGTCGCGGTCGACAGCCTCAAAGAGGCTTCCCCGGCCGGCAATCAGCAGATCGAGGAAGTGAGCGATGCCCTGAAGCGGTTCCGCACCGGGGATCTTGAGGGCGCGAAGACGCTGTTGGACACAGCCTTCAAGAAGCATCCCGAGTTGCCGCCGCCGCGGCTGATCCTCGTGCAATGGCTCGCGCAGAGCAATCAAGGCGCCGCCGTACGCAATCAACTGGAACAGGCCGTCACCGAGATGCCCGACGACCCGGAAGCCTACGTGATCATCGGCGACCTGGCGGTCCAGGGCCGGCGTTTGACCGAAGCCGAGTTGGTCTTCAAGAAGGCTCGCGAGGTGCTGGCCAACTTCAAGGGCGACGGCCGCCGGAAGAGCGTGATCGAGCGACGGGTGTTGCAGGGGCTGGCGACCGTGGCCCAGAACCGGCAGGATTGGACGACCGCCCAGAAGGATTGGGAACAGTTGCTGGCCATGGATTCCAAGAATGCCGTGGCCTTGCAGCAGCTCGCCTGGGTGCTCTTCCAGCAGCAGAAGCCGACCGATGCCTTGGAGAAGCTCAAGGCGGCGCAGGCGGCCGACAAGAACGTCCTGACCCCGGAGGCGATTCTCGCTCAATTCTACCAACGCAACGGCGACAAGAAGAGCGCCGCCAAGTGGATGGTCGCGGCCCTGACGGCCGCTCCCAAGGATCTCCGCACGCGGATTTTCGCCACCCAATGGTCGTTGGACACCGATCAACTCCAGCAGGCCCAGCAGCAGGCCGATTCGGCCTTGCAGCTAGATCCCACGTCGGTGGACGCCCATTTCCTCCGCGGCGTGGTCGCCCTCTATTTGAAAGACTACCCGAAGGCCACGGAGTGCTTCCAGAAGGTCGTGTCCGAATCGCCCAGCAGCTTCCCGGGCAGCAACAACCTGGCCCTGTCGTTGGCCGAGCAGGACGACACGGCCAAGAAGAAGGCCCTGGAATACGCGGAGATGAACGCCCGCCAGTTCCCGAACCAGGCCGAGGCGTTCTCCACGCTCGGCTGGGTCTACTACAAGCTCGGGCGGCTGGATGAGGCCGAGACGGCCCTGCGCAAAGCGATTTCCAGCGGCCAATTGAGCGCCGACACGGCCTACTACATTGCCCGCATCTCGGTGGATCGGGACCGCAAGGACGAAGCCCGCCAACTGCTCGAACAGGCGTTGCGATCGACGGCTCCGTTCTCCATGCGGTCAGAAGCCAAGTCGCTCCTGGAACAGTTGACCAAGAGCAGCGGCGGCGACAAGAAAGACGAGAGCGGCGCGAAGAAATAGACCTTCTGCCGAGCTTTAAACCCGCGGGTTGCGATGGCGGCCCGTGGGTTTCTTCGTTGGCCCGCGATGGCCAAGAAAAAAGATCAGGGCAAGACGATCCATCGCTTTGCCCTGATCTCTATCCTGAAACGGGACCTCGAATGTCCCGCCCTCCCGGCAGGTTAGTATTAGAAGTATCGGCAAAGCCGGACATAGCTCTGTAAGCGTTTTTTCGTTTCTTAGGGCCCTTCGCGGGACAACACGCTAGCACCCGCCGAATCGCGGTTGGGTGGCTTGCCGCGGCAGAAAGCTACTTGGCCGGCTTCGGCGGCTGGGGAGCCTGAGCCGGGGCAACATGTGGTTCGGCACCCGCGGCCGGAGGAGCAACGGTCGGTTGCGGCGCGGAGAAGATTTCGATCGCGCTGCCGGCCGGAGCCGAGGGCACCATCGCCGGGGTGATCACGCCTGCCTGGCAGCTGGCACAGGTCGGCATGCAGCCGGTCGTCGGGCACCCGCAGTGTTTCTTGTGGCAGCCTTTGTTCTGGCAGTAGCCGTCCCAGACGTCGGCGAAGCAGCCCGGCCGGGGTTCGCAGCAGCCTGGCTGCATCGACCCATACCCTGGAGCCGCACAAGCCCCGGCGCTATAGGCCCCTAAGCGACCCACCCAGGAAGGCACGGGCTGGTCAGCCAGCGCCGGCGCGGTGCTGATCAGGGCCACGGCGCCCAGTCCCAGAACGGCGACAAACCAACGTTTCCCTCGCATCGCGATACTCCTTCTCTCACGCGCCCGTCGTGTGCGGAAAAAATGCGTCGGCCGGGGTGACCAAGAGGGTGGAGACCTGTTCCACCTGGCACGCGGGTTGGTTACCGCGGCGGCCGTATTGTTAACTTCGGCCGACGCAGGACTGGAAAAACATTGCCCGCGATTGCCCACAAAGCAAACGCAATTGTTGCCTTTTCGCCATCCTGCCTTAACGGTCTTTGACGCAAGAGGCCGCAGGTCTTTGCCAGTCCACGCTTTACGGGCCAAGCCCCGCCTTTGGACCATGTTGCCTTTTTGCCACACCCCGTCAAGAAAAGCTTTGCCGGACGTACCGGTGGTAACGATCGAGCCGAAAGATCCAGCTCCAATGCCGTTCCATCGGTTGACGCAAGTCTTTGGTTAGCCCAGTCGCTTGCGACCGGAGGAAGGGGCTAGACCGGCCGTCACCCTTTGAGGCTGTGTTTCCGTTTCCAGGCGACGTACCTGGCCACGGAAGGGTGGGCGAGGAGCTTTTCCAGGTTGTGGTAGTGGCGGCCGAGTTCTTTCTCGTCGGGGATCAGCTCGTGGAGCGTCTCGTGACACTGTTTGCAGAGTTGGAGCCCGGATCGCATCTCGTCGACCGTGAACCGCTTCTTGAACCACTTGTTGCTGTGGACCGTGCGGGGGATGAAATGGTGGAAGTTGTACGCCTCGTCAGCGCCGCAGAGTTCACAGAGACCAGCCATGGCTGCCACCGCGTCTTGTCGGGGAAATTCCTCTCGCTTCGACAATCATCAGGCTCGGTCGCCGCGGAGTCAAGAGACCGCCGGCCCGCCCGGGGATCTTGCGGCGCCCGGTCCCGGGGAGGTATCGTAGGAGCGTCACCGCCCCCAGCTTCTGGAGCAAGCACCATGATCCGACCTCCGCACGCAATCCCCCTTCTCGCCACGCTCTGGGTTTTCCTCGGTGGCCTTGCAGCCATGCCGGCCGCGGAGCCCTCGCCTCCGGCAGGCCCAGGCCTGCCGATCCGTGGCATCCTGTACAACGAGGACGATAGCAACCGGTTCGGGTTCGATTCGCCGGGCACGATGAAGCCCGAGCGGCTCGATCAACTCGTCGACGACCTGGCCGACTCCCAGGTCACCGCCATGCTCCTCTGCTGCAATGCGAAGAAGACGGGCTTTCCCAGCAAAGCCTGGCAGGTCCAATGCGATGGCTTTGATCCGGCCCTGGACGATCGGCAGCCGTTTTTTGGCGACTTGTCCCCGGCGAGTCGCAAGGCTCAGGATCGCTGGGTCCGCAACCTCCGGGCGATGCTCGACGCCGGCATCGACCCGATGCAGCGGATGATCGACCGGTGCCGGCAGCGGAAGATCAGCCCCTGGGTGAGCATCCGCATGAACGACGTCCACGACGCCAACCTTCTGTCGTCACCGCTTCACAGCCGATTCTGGCGCGAGCATCCGGAGTATTGGCGGTATCCGGATCGCTTCAAAGGCTGGAACGACCGTTGCCTCAACTACGGGCTCAAGCCGGTCCGCGACAACATGATGGCCCTGATCCGCGAGGTGTGCGACCGGTTTGACATGGACGGCCTGGAATTGGACTGGAACCGGTTCCCGCTGCACTTCCGCGAGGGCGAAGAGACCGAGCAGTCGAAGGTGCTGACCGCCTGGCTGGGCGAGGTCCGCCAGGTGGTGCGAGCGGCCGAGAAGAAGTGGAAACACCGGATTCTCCTGGTGGCCCGGGTGCCGGCCCGGCCCGAGGTGGCGATCGGCACCGGGCTCGACGCAGTCGCGTGGGCCAAGGCCGGCCTGATCGATCATCTGGTCGTGGCCCCGTTCTGGGCAACGACCGACTTCGACATTCCCGTGGAACAATGGATCGACTTGCTCCGCGGCACGGGCGTGGGAGTGACAGCGGGCCTGGAGATCCGCGTGGAGCCATATCCCGGCGCCCCGACGCTTCCCAACACGCCCGAGCGACGCCGCGGGGCGGCGATGTCCGTCCTGGCTCGCGGGTCCCAAGGCGTGTATCTGTTCAACTACTTCGACGTGGGCCGCCAGATGCCCGAGTTGCTCAAGGAG
>JBDKTH010000776.1:0-1948 GCA_039680305.1 Thermoguttaceae bacterium
TACTTGCTGGATGGTTTACCGAAATACCTGAAGCCGCTCGACCCGAACGTCGGTTCGGCCATCATCGATGCGCCATGCTCTGCTGCAATCCATGCACAATCCCAATAGATGCTTTCGTAGTCGTAGCACTGAAAGTCGATTCCGATCAACTCTCCCGGTTCGTCGTCGAGTGCGGCAACGACGTGGTCCCACATTTGTGCGCCATCCAAAGAGAGATCCGAGTACCAGTCTGCCGTCGCAAGACGTTTCACGATCACTTCAGCAAGCGCATCACGATCCTTCGGCCACATGACGATCTCGGACTTGTCATCGAAATCGTCGAGATAATAGTCAATGCTCTCCAGGGTATGGTCGGCCAGTGCAAGCCCCTGTTCCTTCGTGGGCGACGTCGTGAGTTGTGTGAAGACGCGGTTGTCGATCGAGTAAATGAAGTAGCCTGCCATTTGTAGTCCTTGTCTCAGCCAATGCAACTCCAGTAGTTCACCTCTCTCGCAGAGCGGCCCCGGGCGCACTTCGTCCCCGCGGGTGACACCAGGAACTGCCCCAGCCTCCTTGGAGAATACGCTCGATCATACCCCAAACCGGTGGGGAAGGGCAAGAGAGCGGCCGGGCCGCCTTCCTCCGGTCGCAAGCCCGCCGGGCTAAACAAAGACTGGAGTCAACTGATGAGCCGGCATTGGCCCCAAACCCGCCTTCCGCCAAGCGGCTGGGGCCTTTACGATTGGGACCATGAAAGACGGCGGCCGACATCCCCTGATCATGGGAGCGAGCGTCACGAGCCTGGGGATCCTGGCGGGCCGCGTGCTGGGCATGGTCCGCGACGTGGTCACGGCCAATCTGTTGGGCATGTCCGGCGGCGTGATGGATGCCCTGGCCATCGCGCTGCGAATCCCCAACTCCTTCCGCCGCCTGTTCGGCGAAGGGGCGTTGGCCGTCAGCTACCTGCCGGTGGTCACTACGCAACTGGAGCACGACCGTCGCCGGGCGTGGCAACTGGTGAGCGTCGCGCTGAGCCTTTTGGCCGTGGTCCTGACCGCGATCGTCCTGCTGGCCGAGGGGGTTTTGGGCGTGGCGTGGCTGGTCTGGGGCGACCTGCCGGGCGTGGGGCTCCTGCTCGGGCTCGTCGCCGTGCTGCTGCCCTACATGGTGCTGATCTGCCTGGCGGCCCAGGTGGCTGCGACGCTCCAGGCGCTCACGCACTTCAGCACGCCCGCCTGGGCGCCGTCGCTGTTGAATGTCTGCTGGCTCCTGGCCGCGTGGCTGGTGGCCCCGCATTTTGCCCAGAGCCAGACGGCCCAGGCCTACGTGATTGCCGTGGCCGTGCTCGTCTCCGGCGTCCTGCAGTTGGGCGTGCAACTGCCTGTGCTGCACGCGCTGGGCTTCCAGTTCGACTACAACTGGCCGGCCGCCCGGTCGAGCGTCGGGCTGATCCTGCGGACCATGATCCCCATGACGCTCGGCCTGGCCGTCACCCAGATCAACTCGCTCATCGACAGCCTGATCGCCTGGGGCCTGTCGGCCTCCGCGGCCGGACCGGAGCCGATCGCCTGGCTGGGCGGCGTGGTCTGCTATCCCATGCAGCCCGGGGCGGTGGCGGCGATCTATTACGGCGAGCGGCTTTACCAGTTCCCCCTGGGAATCCTGGGCCTGGCCGTGGCCACGGCCATTTTCCCGCTCTTGAGCCGTCACGCGGCCAAGGGCGATTACCGGCAGCTCGGCGAGGATCTGACCCTTGGGCTGCGTCTGGTTGTCTTCCTGGGAATTCCCGCCGGCCTGGGGCTGATCCTGCTGGCCGAGCCGATCACGCGTCTGTTGTTCGAGCACGGCCGGTTCAGCGTCGAGGACACGGCCCGCACTGCCCGAATGATCGCCTGCTACAGCTCGGGCGTCTGGGCCTACTGTGCGATGCCGGTGGTCGTGCGCGGCTACTATGCCCTGGGCGACCGGA
>JBDKTH010000056.1:0-5542 GCA_039680305.1 Thermoguttaceae bacterium
CTACCGCGGGCTCTTTGGTTCGCAGATCGACCAGTGGATCGGGCAACGCTCTTTCAGCCCTGTCCTCTATATCGTCCATTACCTGACCGTCGGCCCCATCACGACATGCTTGGCTGCCGGGATCGTCGCCTGGGGTCATGTCGTGCTTGCGGAACTGTGGGAGACCTGCCTCTTCTCGGCCGGTAGCCCGACCGAAATCTCTTGAAGGGGCAGCGTGCAAGCCCGTTTCCAGAAAAGGCACTGGCAAGATGCCAGTGGCACCCAATGAGGCCCGCCGGGACGGTGGCAACGCAGTGGCGGGCCTCGCAAGCTCGGCGCCGCCCTACGTTACAGGTCTTGTTCGTCAAAGCGCGAGAGCTTCTTGAAGGGTTCCGACTCAGGCGGATGGAACCGGGTGATCAGGACGTCGTAGGTCACGCCGCCCAGGACGCCGCCGATCATCGGGCCGACGATTGGCACCCACCACCAATTCGGCCCCACAAGAAAGACTTCGCTGCCCCAGCCGGCCAGGTAGGTGAACAACCGCGGGGCAAAATCGCGGGCCGGGTTGATCGCGTAGCCTGAGTTGTAGCCGAAGGTCATCCCGATCACCAGCACCACACTGCCGACCAACAGCGGGCCGAGGTTGGCCGCCGGGGCCTGATTTCGCTTGTCGGTCAGGGCGAAGATGCACAGCACCAGAAGCGCGGTGCCGACGATCTGGTCGATCAGTCCGCCGGGGAAAGGCGAAAGGAACGGCTGGGGATAGGTGGCCCAGATCCCGGCGGTGCCCTGCGGCCCGAGGACTTGACGCACCCCGCCGTCAAAATGATCGAGGGCCGCCAGATAGGTGACATAGACGACCACGGAAGCCACGAAGGCCCCGGCCAGTTGGGCAAGGATGTAGGGGACCACCTTGCGCCAGGAGAAGCGGCGAAGCACGGCCAGAGCGAAGGTTACCGCCGGATTCAGATGGGCTCCCGAGATCCCGCCAGCGACATACACGCCCAACGTCACGCCCAAGGCCCAGCCAAGGTTGATCGACAGGTACTCGCCGTTGGCCTTCTGACTCAGCAGGACCTGCGCCACCGAGCCGCAGCCGAAGACGATCAAGACCATTGTCCCAAGGAACTCCGCCGCCATCTCTCGCACCAGTGGGCTCCGCATCGCTTCACCTCATCCGTAGGGACTCGTCTTGGCTCGATGGATGATGATTGTGCTTCCTTGCGAGCCAAGAATCAAGAGGGCAAGAAAGGTAGGAGACGCGCTTTGCCGTGCCGTTCGCCTTTTGATTGCGGTAGCGGGGCCGAAAAGCGAACGGCACGGCGGAGCGTGCCTGCTACCTTAGCGACTCCAGAGGCCGCAGGCGCATGGCGTTCAGCGCGGGAAACAGGCCGCCGACAAAGCCCATGAAGAGGCTCAGCAGCAGGCCGACGGCCAGCACCTGCTGGTCGACGGCCAAGCGGAGAACGACGAATTTGCCGCCCCCCTGCCCTCCGGTGACCACGCTGTTGGCCGTCCAGCCGTCGGCCAGCGAGCCGAGGGCACAGCCCAACAGACCGCCGAGCAGAGCGATCACCATCGATTCGAGCAGGAAAGAAACGAGGATCTGGCGCCGCCCGTAGCCCAACAGGCGCAGTACGCCGATGTCGCGAGTGCGCTGGCTGATCGCGGCGAACATCGTGTTCATCACGCCGAACACGCCGCCGATCGACATCACGATCGCCACGAAGCTGATCGCCCAAAGAAACTGCTTGTTCGTGTCCGAGAGGGCGGCGTAATACTCCGTCTCGACGTTGGCCTGGAGGGCCGTCTTCTTGTACTGTGTGGTAAAGAACGTCTTGAGCCGCCGCGCGTTGGCAGCATCCTCGCAACGCATGACGACCGAGGTATACGTGTCTTTGCCGAACAGCGGAGCGACGATCGACCGCTTGGCCCAGACTTCGGAGTCGAAGGTCGAGCCGGCCGACTGCATGATCCCCACAATCAGCCACGTCCGATCTCCCAGCGCGAAGGTGTCGCCCACATCGAGCCGTTCCCGATTGCGAGCCTTGGCAAGTTCGTCGGGCGTGCGGTCGCGTCCCAATTCCCGGGCGATCCCTTCGCCGAGGACCGTCTGAATGGCCATCTCGGAAATCAGGCCGTTGGCGCCGTGGATCTTAGCGTCCGCTCCCCTGGGGAGAGAGCTGCTGTCCTCCCGTGGTTGAAGTCCCTCCAATCCGGCTCGGCTGAACCAGACGCCGCCGGGAAAGAGTTGGATCGCGTGGACCTGGGCGGCCAAAACGGGATCGTCGATCCCGCGGAGCTGCAGGAAACGCCGCTTGGGCCAGCCCGGGCGGGCGTTGGGAAGCATCTGGTTGACGACGATGTAGGTTTCCCGGCTGGCCAGCGGCCGACCGTCTTGGCGGACCACGCCCGGTTGGTTCTCCACGTCGCCGACGTCGAACGACGAGAGCGTGCTGAAGGTTTCGTCGGTCATGCCGTCGGACAGGATCAGAAGGTTCTCCGGATGGCCGGAGTTCTCCGTCAGCTGATACATGCCGTTGACGAAGGCCAGCATCACGGTGAGCAGGGCCACGACCGAGGTAAACGCCAGGGCGGTCAAGAGCGTGGTACGCCAGCGCACGGTGAGGTTGCGCAGGTTGTACTTCAGCGGCACCTCGTTGAGCACGAAGAGGCTTACCAACAGGACGCCGGCTGCGATCAACGGCCATGTGAGCGGGATCGTCATCAGGCCACCTTGGAAAACACTTCCGCCACCTTGACGTTCCTCGCGGTCCAAGCCGGCACGAGACTTCCCAAGAAGGCCGTCGTCGCCCCTACGCTGGCGCCCCACCACAGCGCCGCCAGCGGCACGTAGAACGACTCAAAGAAGCCAATCGGGAATTTCAGGCCGTCGAACCAGAAGTTAATCACCAGGTAGGTCAACGAGGCGCTGGCCAGTCCGGCCCCGGCGCCCAGCAATAGCGACTCGCCCAGCACCAGGATCAGGATCTGGTTGGGCCGGAAGCCGAGCACCTTGAGCACGGCCAACTCCACGCGGCGCTCGCGCACGCTGATGCTGATCGCATTGGCGATCACCAGGGAGAGCGTCACCAGCACAGCCGGGGCCAGAAGCCATCGCATGCCCCAGATCAGGTCGCGGAACGAATCGAGGAACGAGGCGATCGCCGAGGAGGCCGTCTCGCACTTGACCGCCGGGCTGCTGTAATAGGGCGAGGCCATGATCTGGGCGGAAAGGCGATTGAGCTGGTCGTGATCGCTCACCTTGAGCCACATCAGGTTCAGGTTCCGGTTGGTCATCGGATGCCGGGGGTTGCCCGGCCTGCGATTGTAGGCATCCAGGGCGTCGTTGAGGTAATCGCGGTGGATCGCCGCCGTGTTGTCGTAGCGTCCCTCGGGAAACGTGCCGAGGATCTCGAACTCCAGGTCGATGCTCTTGTAGTTGAAACTGTAGATCTTCAGCCGCTCGCCGACCCGTTTGCCGATCTCCTGCATCCGCTGCCGGCCTATGATGATCCCCCGGCGGTTCTCTTCGAGCCTCTTGACGAGTCCGTCGAGGTACATGGCCTGGTCGGGGGGAAGGGAGTCGAGATCGTCCATCATCGTGCGAAGCTTCTTGGGCTCCAGGGCGATGGCGAAAAGGATATTCTCCCGGGTCCGCTTGGCCGGATCGAGCGTGCCGCCGTAAAACTGCCAGGTCATCGAGTCCAGTGGCCGGACATCGCTCGGCTTGCGTGCGGCGCCTTCGCTGAGCGTCGTGGCATAGGACATCGGCAGGCGGCTGGGGACCTGCCAACGTTCCGTGACAATCGCCTTGATGTTCTGGCTCTTTTCGGCCATCGCCTGATCCAGGAACGTAAGAACCGACCAGACGAGGATCACGACGAACACCAGGACCATCGTCCCCAAGGCCGTGAGGATCGACCGGAGCCGGTTGCGGCCGATGTTCTTGAGGATCAGGATGAGATACTTCATGGGCTGGCGTTGGCGATGCGAGACCGATTGTCAAACGGCCCACCGTCGACCTTCGTGTCGAGAAACGAGACGACCGCTCTCATTTGCGGCTTGAGATACTCGCCTTCCTCACTCGGCGGCACGTTCACCTGCACGTATGCGGGGATCACGCCCTTGCCCCGGTCGGCCATCGGGCCCAGACGCACGACCGTGCCCTCATAAATCCGCTGCGGATAAGCGACCGCGTGGAGCCGGCACTTCTTCCCCACGAAGAACCTGGACACGTCCTGTTCCCGAATCAACAACTCGGCCTCCATGCTCGTCAGGCTCGCCATCTCACAGATGCTGTCCGGCCCTTTGGAAACCATTGGGTTGACGAACGTTCCCTCCTCGACGTTCTTCTTGAGGATCGTGCCCGGCGACGGTGCGCGAATCGTGCAACTGTCAAGCTTCATTTGCGCCTTGGCCAGCTCCGCTTCGGCTTGCCGGACCTGGGCGCGCGCCATGGCGATGCGTTCTTCACGCGGCCCCATCTCGGCCAATCGCAATCCATACCGCAGCTTTTCCACACGACGACTCATCGCCCGATAGCGGCTCTGGGTCAACTCATAGTCCTGGTTGGAAAGCACCCGACGATCGTGCAGTTGGCAGCAGCGTTTCCACTCGGCCTCCAGTTGCACCAGTTGGGCTTCGGCTTCCGCCAAGTCGGATCGGGCCTGGGCGATCTCCTCGGGCCGGTTGCCTTGCTCCAGTTCGCGCAGGGCATGCTTGGCCAGGTCGAGGACGGCCGTCGCCCGCTCGCAGTCGGTCCGGTACTCCGCGTCGTCCAATTGGGCCAAGATTTCGCCTTTGGCGACTCGCTGCCCTTCCTTGACCGGAAAGCTGACGATGGGGCCGCTCACGAGGGGGTAAACGGCGATGCTGCGTTGGGCAGGGGAAATGTGGCCCTGCGAATCCACGAGGTCGTCGGCGGCCACAGAAGACGCCGCCATTGCTGCCGACTGCGACGTCACGGCCAGGCCAACGGGCACGGCGACGGGCAGCGAGGTGGAGCCGTGAGGGAAGGCCACATAGGCCAGCACCACGTTGCCCGCGGCCAGCAAAAGGCAAAGGAGCCAGGCAACGCGTTGTCCCGCCGCTCGCATGGCTCGCGGAAATGGCCTTCGGCTGGAACGAGGAGAAGTCCCAACGTTCTCGTCCATCCCTGACACGCGACCTTCGGTCGTCTTGGCGAACTGTTCGTAGGTACTCACAAAACGTCTCACAGATACGGAGAAGATGATGAAGAGATGATGCTACGAGAATGACGCCGCCAATTATCTCAGGTCCAGCAGAGAGTATCCAGCAGCCTCCCCCGACGTCGTTCTACTTTTTTTCCCCATAGCTGCCCACCAAAAAGGGAGTCAGTCACCTCCGTAAGGGTGCAAGCGTGGGTCGATGCGTCCATCGCCAAATCGTGTTGAAATTGGGCCAGCGGTTCTGCTAGGCTGATTCCTGGCAGCCCCCAGAAGGCGAGCCGGTCGATCTTTGACAATTGACGCTTTCGAGAAATTGCCCTCGCGCTTCAGCGTACGGCCGTCCGGCCCGACCCAAGCGCCGCTTGGCG
>JBDKTH010000536.1:0-7359 GCA_039680305.1 Thermoguttaceae bacterium
CGCAATCTCGCGTGCTAGCAGTTCCACGCGACTCTGCAATGAAGCATCCATGTGTCAGTCTCCTAGTCAGAAAGAATCCATTAAGTCAATTATTTCTGCTAGCTGACACAAAGTTTCGTACAGGCCCACATCGGCGGCCACTACGGCCGCCGTTTCTGTCTCTCTACGGACGCGGGCGCCATGCCTGTTTAGCCGCGGCACTTGTGCCGCGCGGCCATGCTCACACATCAGCTCCCGGCACAAGTGCCGGGGCTAAACGAATTGGGTGGCATGCAGTCACGCAGCGACCACATGCCACCCAAGAATCTCACAGCCGGCGAGCAACACCCGCTAGCACTTCTTCAACGCCGCCTTGGCCTGGGCGACGATGTTCGCGGCGGTGATGCCAAAGTGCTCGGAGAGCTGTTCGGCCGGGGCGGAGGCGCCGAAGCTGCTCATGCCGACGAAACGGCCGCAGCGGCCGATGTACTTCTGCCAGCCCATCGCCACGCCGGCTTCCGAGGCCACGCGAGCCGTCACGTCGGAGGGCAGGACCGATTCGCGATAGGCTTCCGGCTGGGCGTCAAACAGTTCCCAGCTCGGCATGCTCACCACGCGGGCCTTGATCCCTTCGGCGGTGAGCTGCTCGTAGGCCTTCACGCAGAGCGACAGCTCGCTGCCGGTGGCGATGAGGAGCACGTCGGGCTTGCCGCCGACCGCGTCGGCCAGCACGTACGCGCCCGTCGCCGTGCCGCTGGCCGGGGCGTACTTCGTGCGATCGAGCGTGGGCAGGTTCTGCCGGGTAAGGACCATCGCCGCCGGACGGTCCTTCAGTTGCAGGACCGCCTTGTAGGCCTCGACCACTTCGTTCGAGTCGCCGGGGCGCAACACCACGAGGTTGGGGATCGACCGCAGGGCGGCCAGGTGCTCGACGGGCTGATGCGTGGGGCCGTCTTCGCCCACGCCGATCGAATCGTGGGTAAAGACGTAGAGCACCGGGAGATTCATCAGGGCGCTCAGCCGGATTGCGGGGCGGGCGTAGTCACTGAACACGAAGAACGTGGCCCCGTAGGGACGCAAGTTGCAAAGGGCCATGCCATTGAGGATCGCCCCCATCGCATGTTCGCGGATGCCGAAATGGAAGTTGCGGCCCGCGTAGCTGCCGGCTTGGAAGCTGGCTTCCTTGTCCAACAGCGTCTTGGTCGAAGGTCCCAGATCGGCCGAGCCGCCCAAGAACCACGGCACGCGTTTGGCCAACTGGTTGAGCACCTTGCCCGACGAATTCCGCGTGGCGGTGCCTTTCGCATCGGCTGGGAACGGCTTGACTTCGGCGTCCCAATCCTTGGGCAGCTCGCGACAGGCCATCCGCTCCAACTGCTCGACCAGCTCGGGGAACTGCTTCTGATATTCGGCGTACTTGGCCAGCCAGGCCTCGCGGGCCTTGCGTCCACGTGTGCCGATGCCCGCGGCAAAGTGCTTGCGTACTTCCTCGGGCACGAGGAAGTGCTCATCCTGGGGCCAGCCGTAGGCGGCTTTGGTGAGCCGGATCTCCTCGGCGCCGAGCGGGGCGCCGTGGGCGCCGTGCGTGTCCTGGGCGTTCGGGGCGCCCCAGGCGATGTGGCTCCGCGCGATGATCAGCGTCGGCCGGTCGGTCGTTTCGTGGAAGACTTTCAGCGCGTTGCGCAGGGCGTCGGTGTCGTTGGCGTCGTCCACTCGCACAACGTTCCAGCCGTAGCCCTGGAAGCGCGTGCCCACGTCTTCGCTGAAGGCCAGCGAGGTCTTGCCTTCGATCGTGATGCGGTTGTCGTCGTAGATCCAGCAGAGGTTCGAGAGCTTCAGATGTCCGGCCAGCGAGGCGGCCTCGGTGCCGACGCCTTCCATCATGTCGCCGTCGCCGCAGACGGCGTAGGCGTTGAAGCCGAACAGCTCGAAGCCGGGCCGGTTGTAGGTGGCCGCCAGCCAGCGCGCGGCGATGGCCATGCCCACGCTGTTGGAGATCCCCTGCCCCAACGGTCCGGTGGTCGTCTCGACGCCGCTGGTGTGCCCATGCTCCGGATGGCCCGGGCAGCGGCTATCCAACTGGCGGAAGCGGCGGATGTCATCAAGCGACACGGCCGGCTCGGCGGTCGGCTTGCCCTGGGCGTCGAGCTGCTTCACGCCGGCGAGATGCAACATCGAGTAGAGGAGCATCGAGGCGTGGCCGGCGGACAAGACGAACCGGTCGCGGCCCATCCAGGCCGGGTCGGCCGGATCGTAGCGAAGCTCGTCCTGGTAAAGGACATAGGCGATGGGGGCCAAGGCCATCGGGGTACCCGGGTGCCCGCTGTTGGCCGCCTCGACGGCGTCCATAGACAAGGTACGGATGGTGTTGATGGCCAACTGTTCAATGCGACTCGTCGAGACAGACATGGCAGGTGAATGACTCCCAAAGCTGGACAGGTCCGGCCGGCCCCCTGGAAATGGGGAATTCCGCGAACTCGGATTCTCAAGTGTAAAAATCGCCCTGCGCGAAGTCAACGTACGGCCGGCCATCCGGGACGCGTTTGGCCAAGGCTGGGGGCCGATCACCGCAAGACGCGATCGCTTGCCTCCAGCGCGATTGCCGGAGCCCTGGAGCCAATCCTGACGCTTGGGGCTGCAGGCCCCTGCTGCGAGGCCAACATGGAGGGCCACACCACCCCCCGCGGCCTCTTGAGGCCCCCATGGAGGTAGGTTGCGAGGTCCAGAAGCCCGAGTTGGCCCGACTGGGCCAACGGCGTGCCCCGCGTCGCTTGACACTGGGCCAGGTTCTGTCCCTTGCAGTGGATCAGCCAGGGGACCCGTTCTTTGGCTTTCCGGGGCGTTTGACGATAGCCGTCCACGCCGGATTCGTGATCGCCGTAGAGGACAAGGAGGGTCCCGTCCGGAAGGGCCCGCAGATAAGCCTCGAGGGCACGATCCACGTATCGCATGCTGTTGAGATAGGCTTCCGTCAGATTGGCCGGGCGAGGAAACAGCTCGCGTTTGGCGGCGGGGAGGCGATTGAAGGGGCCATGGGACGTAAACGTGATGATGAAGTGGAGCGTGGGCTGGCGTGCCTGCTCGAGCCACTGCGAGGAAAGGCGGAGGACCGCCTCGTCGGTGATGCCACCGCCCGACATTTCGCATCCCATCCTGCGAAGCTCTTCGGCGAAGTAGATCTCCGCGAATCCCATCTTCTGGTAAGCCTCGCGCCGATCGAAGAAGCTGCCCCGGTTTCCATGAAGGGCGACGCACGTGTAGCCTTGTTGCCTCGCGACCTCGGGGAGCGTGTCGCGATAGGGATACTTCGGGACCTTGAAGGGAGCAATTTTGCCGTTGGCCCTCGTCCCGGTCAGCAGAGTGAAGTCGGCGTCGGAGGTGCCCGTCTGGTGGATGGGCCGGATCGCGTAGCACATGGACCGCGATCGCAGGTCGTATAGGAAGGGCATCACCCACTGCCGACCGACTTGGGCGTCGATCACGTCCCAGTCCAGGCTCTCGACCTGGATGATCGAAACCCGCTCGCCGAATGCCAGCGGTGTTTCTCGCGGCGACAAGCGATCGCTCGGTTTCTTGGCGGCGTCGATCGCCAGTTGGAGGACCGTCTTTTCATCGAAGAACAGGCTTTCCGCACACCAGGCGACGACATACCCGTAGGCGTACTCGGGGGTGCCAAACCGGAGCTTGTGGATCGGCTTGTGATAACCGGCCAGTCCAATCGCCACCCCCAACCAAAGCACGGCGGCGATCCCGCCAACGCGGAGCCGTCGAACCCCCGGGACAAGATGGGGACGTAGCCCTTCACGGCATACGATCTTAAGCGACACCAACCCCAACAGCCAAAGCAAGACCGGCCACTGGAGCAGACTGGCCCCATGGTCCATCACCGCCAGCCCTTCCTGCCATTGCTCGCGAATCGCCGTCCAAGATAAGGGGGCTCCAAAGTAGGCCGCGTAAACGACCAGGGCATTGGAGATCAGAAGATTCACGCCGAAGGTGACGTAGAGCCAGAAGCGATTCAACACGCAGACCAGGAAGACACAGGCCGAGACGTTCAGCACCATTCGGCGGGCGGCAAACTTGACGGCCACCAGCGTCGGAAGACCGTCGCGCGGCGCGGATGTCATCTCCTGAACGACCAGCAACTCCAGCGCCCAGACTGTCACAAGCAACGCAAGCCAAAAGAATCGCCACCGCGCTCGTGCCTGGGAAGCGTCGCTTCTGGCGACCGTTCCTTGGGGTTGGCGTTGCTCCATCGTGTCGCCCCTCATTTCGCCCCGTCCTACCACTGAGATGCCCAGTTCATTGGTTGTTCCGGTTGTTTCGTTTAGCAGAATTGCGGCGGTCCATCCAGAGCACTCTACCCCACACCCCCTCTCCGGCAGGGAATGGCAGTTTGAGACTTGTGGTGGACAACGGCTCCCGTTACCTGGCCCATCGTGCTATCCTGGGGAGCTGGGGCATCGGTCGTCGAAGAGCAGACTTTGAGGTGACAAATATGAGATCGAGTGGACTTCGCGTGCGGTCGGTTTTCTGCGGCTCCTTGACGCTCGTCAGCCTATTGGCAGCGACGGTGTTGGCGGCCGAGCCGTCGGGCCTGGATCTGTTGGTGGCCAAGGATTCGCCGCTGCGTTCGGGCGAACGGCTCGCCTTCTTGGGCGACTCGATCACCCAGCAAGGCGCCGGCCCGGGAGGCTACGCCCGGCTGATCGACGAGACCCTCAAGGCAAAGCGGCCCGACCTGGGCGCCGAGGTGATCTATGCGGGCATCAGCGGCCACAAGGTTCCCAATCTCCAAGCCCGGCTCGATCGGGATGTGCTAACCAAGAAGCCCACGCTCGTGCTGATCTACATCGGCATCAACGACGTCTGGCACAGCATTCTCCCCAAGCACCAGGGGACGTCGAAGGACGCCTATGAAGCCGGTCTGCGCGACCTGATCGCCCGGATCCGCCAGGCCGGGGCGACCGTTGTGCTGGCCACGCCGAGCGTGATCGGCGAGAAGACCGACCACTCGAACAAGCTCGACCAACTACTCGACGAGTATGCGGCGATCAGCCGCAAGGTGGCCGACGACACCGGCACGCCGCTGTGCGACCTCCACGAGGCGTTCGCCAGCTACCTGAAGACGCATAACCCGGACAACAAAGACCGCGGCATCCTGACCACCGACGGCGTCCACCTCAACGCAGCCGGCAATCAGTTCGTGGCCGACTGCGTGGCCCGGGCGATTGTAGCCGCCCGGAAGAAATAAGGACGGGCACCCTCCAGTGACGGAACTCGCCAACCAGAACGTGTTGATCACCGGTGGAGCCAGCGGGCTGGGCCGGGCCATGGCCCTGAAGCTGGCCCGCCGCGGGGCCCGGGTGATCGTCTGGGATCTCCACCCGGAGCACCTCGTCCGCGTGGTCGAGGAACTCCGGGCGGCTGGCCCCTTCGCCCAGGGCTATCGCTGCGACGTTTCCAACCGCGAAAACGTCTACGCCACGGCGGCCCAGGTGAAAGAAGAGGTCGGGCCGGTCCATATCCTCGTGAACAATGCGGGGATCGTCTCGGGGAAGCGGTTTCTCGAATGCTCTGACGAGCAGATCGATCGCACCATGGCGGTCAACACCCTCGCCCTGTTCTGGACGTGCCGGGCGTTTCTGCCGGAGATGCTCGCCAACGACCGCGGCCATCTGGTCACCATCGCCTCGGCCGCCGGACTGATTGGGGTTGCGGGCCTCGCCGATTACTGCGCAAGCAAGTGGGCCGCCGTGGGGTTCGACGAGGCGATGCGCATGGAGCTGCGCCGGCTGGCCTCCGGCGTGAAGACCACGGTCGTCTGTCCGTATTACATCAACACGGGCATGTTCCGCGGCGTGCGGAGCCGCTTTCCCTGGCTGTTGCCGATCTTGGACGAAGATGACGTCGCCGAGCGGATCGTCCGGGCGATCCGGGCCAATCGGCCCAAGGTGGCGATGCCTTGGCTGGTCCGTTTCTTGCCGCTCATGCGATGCTTGCCGCCAAGATGGTTCGACGCCCTGGCGGATACCCTCGGGCTCAACCGGGCGATGGACACGTTCACCGGCCGGCGCACCGGCGAGTAGTACCATACAACGTTACACAACTCCCTCTCCCCCCGGGAGTGGGCCGGGGTGAGGGGAGCTTTCGATAGCCAAATCCATGGCAATTCCCCTAACACAACCCGGACTTCTCCGGCATTGCATCAGGGGATACCGGGTTGTGTTAGGGGTCCTAAGAACGTTCCACCACGACCACGCGCAGGTCGCAGACGTTGGTGTGCGTGGGGCCGGTCTTGATCAAGGCGCCGAGCGGCTCGAAGAAGTGATAGGCGTCGTTGCGCGCGAGATAACCGGCCGGGTCGAGGCCGCGTTGCGCAGCGGCCACGAGGCTCGCATGATCGGCGATCGCGCCGGCCGCATCGGTAGGGCCGTCTTCGCCGTCGGTGCCGCCGGACAACAGGGCGATGTTCGCGGCGCTGTCGGGGGCCAACTGCTCGACAGCGGCGAGGACCAGTTGCTGGTTGCGTCCCCCCAGCCCACGGCATTCGGCAGGGGCCAGCTTGACGACCGGCTCGCCGCCACTGATCAGGCAGTCGGGGCCCGGCTCGCTGCGCATCTGGAGGGCCATCGCGGCCAGGTGGCGTCCCACGTCCTCGGCCGGCCCTTCCGACCGCTGGGCACTGACCAGGGCCGGCGAGTAGCCCAGGCGCACCGCCTCCTGGCCTGCAGCGTCAACGGCCGTGGCGTTGTTGCCGATGATCAGGTTCGTTACCTGGCAGCCCGAGTAGGGCGGCCTGAGCAACTGGGCAACCCCGATCGGCGTCTCCTTCTTGCGCGTCAGATAGGCGAAGACCGCCGGTGCGAGCCCGGCCGCGCGGGCGTCGAACTTGTCGAGCACGGCCAACGCCGCCGCGGGGGTGGAAGTGTCTTCGACGGTCGGGCCGGAGGCGATCACGTCCAACGGATCGCCCAACACGTCGGAGATGATCAGGGCCACCAGGCGTCCGGCACGGCAGGCGCGCAGGAGTCCGCCGCCCTTGATCCGACTGAGTTGCTTGCGGACCGTGTTGAGCTCTTCGATGTTCGCCCCGGCCGCACTGAGAAAGCGGGTCACGGCGAGCTTGTCTTCCAGGCTGATCCCTTCGACCGGCGCCGGCATGAGCGCCGAGCCGCCCCCGGAGATCAGGGCCAGGCAGAGGTCGTCGGGGCCAAGCGACTCGACGATCCGCAAGATCTCCGCCGCCCCGGCGGCCCCAGCGGGCATCGGCTCGTTGACGCCGGCCGGCCGGGCCGGATGAAGATGGATGCGACGCGGTGTTTCCTCCAATTGCCCCTCAGCGGTCCTTCCCCTCACCCCAGCCCTCTCCCGGAGGGC
>JBDKTH010001227.1:0-6212 GCA_039680305.1 Thermoguttaceae bacterium
GTCGGCGCGGCCCGGGAAAGCGGGATCCTGGCCGTGCGCGGCAACGAGGACGTGGGCCTGGAATTCGTGGAGCGCGAGTCGATCACGCGGATCGATGCGGCCGACGTCCCCGAGTCGGTGCGCAAGCCGCAGAGCACGTTCTATAAGTTCTTCACGCCGGATCACAAGTTGTCCGTGGTCGCCGCCGCGATGAAGCCTCGGATTGTCGTCGACAGCCACCTTTCGATTCTGCTGGACAAGATGCGGCTGACGACGCGCGGTGAGTTCCGCTATCAGGTGTCGCGGTCGGGGATCTTTTCGCTGACCTACCGCCTGCCGGCCGGGTTCCAGGTCGACGATGTCCGCGCCGATGCCATGGAACGCTTCGAGGTCGCCTCAGCCGGGTGAGATCCGACCTTGACGGTGTATTTCACCAAGAAGCTGCTCGGCAACCTGACGGTCACCGTCACGGCCAGCCAGGCTCGCGACAAGCCCGCCGGGGAGCTGACGCTGCCGTTGATGGAGCCGTTAAACGCGACCCGCGAGCAGGGGCTCGTTGCGGTGATCGCCCCGGAATCGCTGGAGGTGAAGACCGACTCGGCCCAACTCCAAAGCGCCCGGGCCGCCACGCCCGACGAACTCGCGTCCAAAGGCTTCCAGCCGCAAACGCCGGGCGGTTCGACGCTGGCGGCGGCGTTTTCGTTTGTGACGCGGCCAGTCCGCATTGCGCAGACGATCACCGAACGGCCGCGGCGCACGTTGGTCGTCGTCGGCACGGTTGCCAATGTCAAGGAAGACGTGGTCCAGGTGAGCACCACCTTCCGCTACCAGATTCAGTTTTCCGGCACGGACACCTTTCGGGTGGCGGTGCCCGCGGCCGTTTCCGACCGCCTGCAGATCGAGGGGGACGGCATCAAGGAGCGACGCAAGGCCGCGAAGGCCGCCGCCGACGGCACCGTGGAGTGGACGATCGTCCTGCATTCCGAGACGCTCGGCCCGCTGGCGTTCACCGCGACGTACGACCAGAAGCTCTCTATTCCCGAACAGGGGGCGCAGCTTGCGATCCAGCCGATCAAGGTCCTGGACGCGGACCGCGAGACGGGCGAGATCGCCATCCATAAGGATCGCGCCCTGTCGATCGACGCGACGGCGACGGGCCTGGAAGAGATTGATCCTCGCGAACTGTCGCAGTCGAGCGGCACGACCAAGCCCTACCTGACGTACCGTTATTATCAACATCCGGCCGCGTTGAAACTGAACGTCACGAAGCATGAGCGGCAAGACGTCGTCAAAACGGTGGTGCGCCATGCGTACATCGAGGCGGTGGTGACGGAAGACGGCCCAATCACCGTGCGGGCTCGGTACGACCTGAAATCGAGTGAACGTCAGCGGCTGGCCGTGACCCTTCGCAATCCGCGCATTCTGGGCATCACCGTGGCCGGCCAGAGCGTGGCGCCCGAGAAAGCGCCCGCCGCACCGGCCGACAGTCCCGAAGACAAGACCTATTTTATCAACGTCGCCCGTACGGCCGACTCGGACGAGCCGTTCCAGATCGCAACGGTCTTCGAGACGCCGCAGCCTGCCAAGACGCTCAAGGTCACCGATCGGTTGCGTCTGGCGCTTCCGCGGTTCGACGAAGGGGTCAAGTTCCAGAAGGTGTACGTGCGCGTCTGGGTGCCGAAGGACTATCGCCTGGTGGGCGATCCCGACGGGTTCACCAGCCATCTCGGCGTGGGGCTTGGGGATTCGCGGGCGATCGTTCGTGCCCCCGACAATCCGGATGATTGGTTCCCCAAAGACGCCTCGTCGTTTGATTTTCAGGTCGGCGGCACGCCCTACTTGTTCAGTAGTCTGACCGGCCCCAGGGAACTGGCCATCGACTACTGGCACATCCCCACGATGACCGTCATCGCGAGTCTGGTCGCGCTGGCGGTCGGGGCCGTGCTCGTGAAGTTCTCCCTCGATGCCAAGGTGTTCACAATTCTTGTGCTGGCGCTGATGGTCCTGTTCGGCGGCCTGTTCGCGCCGTCGCTGGTCAACAGTTGGGTGCTGGCCGCACGGATGGGATTCGCCGGGGTGGTTGCGCTCTGGCTGGTGGTCTGGTTGTTGCACGTTCGCCGCGTGGGGCTTTCGCGGCCCCTGTTCGAGCTTCCAACCGCTGCGATCCCGGGGCTGGATGTTGCCGCCAAGGATATGGCAGCCAAGACAGCGGCCTCCGACGATACTCCGATGGCTGACAAGTCCGAGAATCCGGCAGGCAAGCCAGAAGGGGGCAGCGATGAGCGGTGACAAACAAAACCGAGGCTTGGACGGGCCCACGACGTGCGGCATGCTGGTCTGCTGGTGGCTTGCGGTCTGCCTGGCTAGTCTGCTTCCTTCCCTTGCGTCCGCGCAAGTCACACAAGGGCCGCCGCGGATTCGGAACGTGTACATCCCGTCGGACCAACTGGAGGTGCTGTTTGGCAGTTCGGCCGAAGGCGTGCTGATGCCGCGGGAAAAGATCCTGGCGTTGTGGGAGGAGGGCCATCGCCGCCCCCCCTCCCAAACGGCCCCACCCGACGATGCGGTGTTGACTCAGGCCACCTACGAAGCCCATCTCGAGGAGCACGCCTTGCGCGTGACCGGCCGCATCGCGATCGCCAAGCTGCGCGGCGACTGGCAGGCGGTCGATCTGCCGTTCGGGGGCCTGGCGATCGAGTCGGCCCAATTGGGCGGGCAACCGGCCCGCTTTGGCCGCAAGGAGGACGGCACCCTGTTTCTGCTGCTGAAGGAAGAGGGGCGGGTGGAACTGCAGTTGGAGATGTCGGCCCCGCTGGCCAGCAGGGGAGGGGATCTGGCAACCACGCTCAAACTGCCCCCGGTGCCTGCCTCCGAATTATCGATTCGGCTCAATGAGGGGAAGCAGCTGCAGGTCGGCGAGACGACGCTGCAGGCCGACCGCAGCGAAAACGGCCAGCAGGTGTTTGGCGTGGCGGTCGATCGCACGGGCCTAGTGCCGCTCGTGGTATCCGATCGCCTGGCGGGCGGCAACCGCACGCCCCTGATCTTCGTCCACAGCCGCTCGGTCGGCCACGTCGAACCGGCCGGACTCCGCTGGGAAGCCTTGCTCGACCTGGATGTCTACGCTCGCGCTGCGGACACCTTTGCGCTTCAGTTGCCCGGCTCCGTGGATGTGGCCGAGGTCGAAGCACCGCAACTCGGCGGGTGGGCGATCCGGGAACAGGCCGACGGCACGGCGACGGTCACACTCACGTTTCGCAAACCGTTCCTCGGCCGCCGTACGGTCCGGCTCCTGGGATTGGCCCCCGTTCCGCTAGATACCGCGTGGAGTTTTCCCACGTTGAAGGTGCGGGAGGCCGCCTCGCATGTCGGGCAGGTTTGGGTGGATGCGTCGCCGTCGCTGCGAATCGAGGTGGGCACGCTGGTGGGCGTCAGGCCCGAGCGTTTGGCCGTTACCTCCGCGCACGCCGCGCCGGCAACCGGCGGCACGCCGCTGGCCTTTGCGTTCTGGGACGAGCGATTCCAGTTGCCGATCCGCGCGATCCCCCAACGCCGGATCGTGCAGGCGTCGGTGGCGACCGTGGTGGACGTGAGCCGGGCAGGATTGGCGTTGCGCAGTAGCGTGATCGTCGAACCGCGGCACGCTCCGCTTTTCGGCGTCCAGATGCAGTTGCCGCATGACTGGGAAGTGACGTCGGTGCGGTGTCTCAACACACCCGTGGAGTGGGAGGCGGTGCAGACGGGTGACGCCGGCCAACCGGCCGACGCATCTCGGCAAACCGTGCGGATCGATCTGGCGAAGCCGTTGAACCCCGGCCAGTCGCTGGAATTCACCCTGGCCGCCCAGCGTCTGCCCGAGGGCTGGTTGGAGCAGGACGAGGGCTTCAGCGAGCTGCCCTTGCCCGAGTTGCGGCTAGCGGGGGCCGACGAGGTAGAAGGAACGCTTCTGGTGCAGGCGCCGGCCGACCTGGAGCTGTTGGTGGCGGATTTGTCCGACGACCTGGAGCCCGTGGCCGCCGATCGGTCGTCCAATCCTTCGGCGTCGGCTTCGGGGACGGCCCTCCAATACCATTACCAGGACGACGCACGGACCAACGGCCGGCTGCGGATCCGAACGAAACCGGCCAAGGTGTCGGCGGAAACGCTGGCATTTGTGCGGCTGGACCGCGGCAAACTGGACGTGCACTACCAGCTCGACCTGTACGTCCGGCAGGGGAAGATCCGCCAGATCCGCTTTACCCTGCCGGTGGCGGTCGGGGAGAAGATCCAGATCGTTCCCGTCGGCTCGGCGACGCGAGTCATTGAACAGCAGCACAGCCGACTGCCCAAGGGGGCCGGCGCCGAGGCCGAATTGTACGTGTGGCAGGTGGTCCTCGATCGGCCGGTGACCGGCGAACTGACCCTGGCGGTGGATTTTGCGCAGTCGTTCTCCACGCAGGCTCACAGGAACGGGGCCGCCGAATCCGAGGTCGGAGACGCAGACTTGGCCGGGCCCCGGGTGGCCGTGCCGGTGCTGGCCTTGGAGAATGTGTCGCGTCAGAGCGGGACGGTGGCCTTGGAGGCGGCCGGCGATCAGCAGATCGACTACAAACCGGAAAACCTACGCGACCTGGACCCGGCCGATGTGGCGACCCCGAAAGGCTACGCCCCCGGAGAGCGGATTGTCGCCGCCTACCAGTATCAACGTTTGCCGTACCGGCTGACGGTCTCGGCGACGCGGCACACCCCGGAGTCCGTTCTTACGGCGATCTGCGAATCGGCGGAGATTACCAGTGTCGCCGGGCGCCAAGGCCGGATGCGCCACCAGGCTCGGTTCTGGCTGCGCAGCGTCAACCTGCAGCACTTGTCCGTGACCCTGCCCAAGAACGCCGACCTGTGGTCTGTCATGCTCGACAGCGAGCCGGTGGAAGTGCGCCAGAAGCAGGGGACCTACATCGTCCCGTTGCCGGCCGGAAAGACCGGCTCGGCCAACGATGCCCGCGATCTGACTTTGCTGTACGAGACGGATAGCACGCGTCTGGCCACCGATGGTTTCTGGGGACGACTGTGGCCGCGAACCGTGCGCCAATTCGCTCCCGACATCGCCATGGCCACGTTGGGGACCAACTGGTGCGTTCATCTGCCGGACGGGACCGATCTGGTCTCCGCCGCCGGCCAGTTCGCGCCGGTCGCGCCGCTCACCCGGGCGACGTTGGTAAGTCGCCTGGCTGACTCGATCGCCTATCAGAGCACGTCTTCACTGCCGTTGAAGATCGCCGGCCTCGTTGTCGCCGTGTTCATTGCTGGCTTCTTCGCCCTGATCAAGACCAGCAACAAGGGTGGGTTCAGCCTCGTCGAACTGCTCGTGGTCATCATGGTCATCGGGATACTCATTGCCCTGTTGTTGCCGGCCACGCAATCGGCTCGCGAAGCCGCACGCCGATCGCAGTGCTCGAACAACCTCAAACAGATCGGTTTGGCGCTGCACAGCTACCACGACAGGTACGGGCAATTCCCGCCGGCTACGATCGGGCCGCACAATGTGCCGCGCGAACGGCAATTCAGTTGGCTTGTGGCCATTCTGCCGTTTCTGGAGCAGCAGGATCTGTACGGCAAGTTGCGTCTCGACTTGCCCTGGGATCACCCGCACAACGCGGCACTGCTCCAGACGCCTCTGCAAGTGCTGCTCTGCCCCTCCGATCCGTCGCCACAGATGACCCAACAGGGATACCCGAAGACCTCCTACGTGGCCATCACGGGCGCTGATTCGACACAGGGATCCGGCAGCACACGCGGGGTGATGGGATTCGACAAAGGGCTTCGGATGGCCGAGATCGTGGACGGTACCAGCAACACGATCATGGTCGCGGAGGTAACCGACGGTGGTCCGTGGTTTGCCGGCGGGGCTGGTACGGCACGCCGGATCGACGAGTTGAGGGGAAAAGAAACGTGGAGCCAGCATCCCGGCGGAGGGAACTTCCTGTTCACCGACGGATCGATCCGGTTTGTCGGTGCCGATACCGAGGCTCAGATCCTGCGCCACCTGGCCACGGCCCAGGGCATGGAGCCACTCCCCGTGGCAGACTCTGCCCCTTCAGCCGAGGAGAAAGCAGCCGCCCCCCAAGTGGCCACACCGATGGCCGTCCCCGGAGCGGCCGCACCGGCGGACGCCCCCGAAGCGGCCCCGGCGGCGATCGATGTTGACAAGGCGGCCATGTTACCGCAAAAGAACGAGGACCCCAAACTTCCCACGT
>JBDKTH010000281.1:0-8179 GCA_039680305.1 Thermoguttaceae bacterium
GGATGAAGACGATGTTGGGACGCGACGGCTCGGCGGCCACAAGCGGGCTGAAGCTAAGGGCCGACAGGGCCGCCACCACGATCAGCGGGACCATCAACGAGAGCCGTTTCGCGTGCATTCCCCCCTCCTCCGCGTTTTTGATCGCCCCCCTCATCCCGAGCGGTTCGCATGACTCGGGACGGTCTGGTGACCCAACAAACCAACCAGCCACCCTATGTAACCCTTCGTCTGGTCAGAGGTTCCGGCTGAGAAGGCGTGGCGGAGCAGAAACAGAGCATCGCACCTCCAGGCCGAGGGGCCTGGAGGTGGATGCAAAATGCGTCCGTTTGGCGGGGACGGAGCTTCTCCTCTTTATTTCTTGGGCGGCTTCTATTTGATCAGACGGGCCTCGATGTTCGCGAGCTCGCGGTTGACGAACTCTTCGGTCAAGAGCCACTCTTGATAGAGGCGTTCGATCTGTTTCACATACCAGGCGACCGATGCCCGTGTCAGCGTCTGCTGCAGATCCTTCGGGCGATCCTCGTCACGGATCGGCGGGCGAATGCGCTCGGCGGGTGGTTGGTAGCCCGGATCGAAGACCAGGGCCGGCAGGGTTTCGGCAGGCAAGAGATGACGCCAGAGGAAGGCCTGCATGCGGTCTTCGGCCGGCACGGCCTCACGGACGATTTCGCGGTCCCCCAGTTTCGCACTGCCCACGACGGTGAGGTTGACCGGCTGGTCCATCGCCACAAGGCTGGTTTTCAGGGCCAGTCCCACGATCTCCTTCTTGGCCGGCACCGTGGCGCCGGGCGATTCGAGCCCGGCCGGCAAGTCCTTAAAGCTCAGCTTGATCGGCCCATCGAAGCCGTCCTTCCGGATGGCGTACACAGTGACCGCGGCGGAACTCTTGCTGCGAATACAAATCCTGGAAGGGATCAGACGCAACTCGAAATCGGGCTGCGGTTGGCTGATCCGGAGCCGGTAGGCATATTCCTTTCCCGCACGCCGCGGCGTGTCGCCGATATGCACGAAATACTTTCCGTCGGCAGGCAGCTTCACCATGAGGTAGGAATCGGCGTGGTCGGTGTTCAGCCCCGATCCTGCATCGTAATGATCGTCGTTCAGGGCAATCACCTTGCCCGCCGCGTCGGTGACCTTAACGAAGGAGTCCAACGGAGAGCCGAGCCGGCGCGCGTTGACTTCCGCGACGATGGTTTCCCCGGCGCGCCCCTGGACTTCGAAAACGTCCCAGTCGCCCGCGTGATCCATTCGCCCGTTGACGATGATGGGAAGGCTCACCTTCTGCGCCTTCGACAGCTCGTCGTTGGATTCCTTGTCCAGGCACTCGGGCAGGGTGTCCAGAGCGAATGGCACGTAGTTGGACGCGAATTTTCCGTTGGTGGCGGCAATCAGATGGAACCCTGGCTTGGCGTCTTTCGGAGGTGGCGCGATCTTGCTCTTGTCCAGATTCCAGCCGTTCATCTCGATCGTGACCGGCTCACCCACGCGGGATCCCAACGGGAAGATGCTGGTCACAAACGGCAGCTGACCGACGGTAATCCGATACACAAAACTCTCGCGTCCGCGGAAGAGTGCCTCGTTGATCGTGAGCACATACTCGCCGTCGGCGGGAACCTCGTAGTAGATCAACGGGTCGGGATCGGAACGGAAATCATCGTTGTACGCCACTTCATTGCCATTGGCATCGTAAAGCTTCAACACGGCCTGGAACCAACCGGGTACGCCATCGGGGACGTAGGGGGCCAACTGGCGCGCTTTGGCAGCGATGACCAGACGCAGTCCCTTGCTCGCCTGAAAACGATAGCGGTTGATCTCGCCCGCGGCGATCTGGCCGTTCATCGCGCACGGAACGGTGACGCGCAGCTCCTCTTCTTCCGGCGGCCTGTTGCGCTGGGCCAGATGCTCTTTGCCGAGCACCGGGAGCTTCATGGTCTTCATCGGCTTACGGGCGACTTCGGGCACCTGGCCCACGTAGAAGGGGAGCGGATTGGAGACACCCCGTTTGGTGATCACGCGGATCTCTCGCCGGCCCGGTTTGGCGTCGGGCGCCACGGTGACCTCGGCAAAGACGAGCTCGGTTTGGGAACGAACGGCCGGATCACGTTCATCTTCCGCGAAGATCCGTTCGAGCCGTTCGATCAACTTCTGTTTGGCCGCTTCTTTCTCGGACTTGGGGGGCTCCTTCTTCGCGTCCTTTCCCCCCTGTTTCAGAAGGTTGGATTTATCCAGCTTCGCATAACACTTGCTGCAGACCGTTGCGTCCAGCGGATTGGAGGAGCCACACACCGGGCAGATCAGAGCTTCGAGGGCGTCTGATCCCGTTGCTGGGCCGATGCGCGCGGGGAACTCGAACCAGGTCATCTTGGCGACGATCGCGTCGCTCACGGTGGTTTCCTTCTTCTTCAACAGATTCAGTTGCTGGCGGACCAACCCGAGTTCCTGGTTGTCCAAGACGCGGTGGTAATCGACCAGCCGGACGGAAACCCCTTCGCCGCTGACCACCAGATCCGAAGGATAGATGAGCCCCTGTCCTCCCAACCGGATCGGGAAGGTCGTGCCTTGCTGGCCGCCGGCCGGATAGACGAAGCCGATATACTGGTTCTGCGCCCAGGCCGAGGATGCCACGGCCAAGAGAATGGCCAGCCCCAAGATCAGAAGCTTTGTGAATCGACGCATTGCGCTCCTCCATTTTCTGCCGTTTCAGCATCGCCGACAACACGCGAACGCTGCGATCGGGCGCGGGGGATGTGGCCTGACGGCGTCCCCCGCGCTGTCGATCGCCACAGACCACCAAGGGTCACATAATCTCTTCCAGAAGGCCGGCTGACTTCATGCCTTCGCTTTCGGTGTCTAACACGTGGACATCCAACCCCTCGGGATTGGGCAACTTGGCGGTGGCGTCGATGCCGGCCAAGAGATAGAAGCTGCCCAGCAGGTCCGCCGGATAGACGGGCCTCTCCTTGACAAAGGCGCCCAACTCATCCGAGGCCCCGACGACGCGACCGCCCTTGAAACCGCCACCGGCGACCAGCACGGTAAAGACATCGCCATGGTGATGACGTCCCCCGTTCCAAGGCGGCTCCCAGGACACTTTCGGTGTGCGACCGAATTCGCCGGTACACCAAACCAAGGTGCTATCAAGCAAGCCGCGCTCGCTCAAATCGGCAAGCAGCGCCGCCAGCCCTTGGTCCAACATCGGGCACTGTCGCTGCATGGTGGCGAAGTGGTTCGAGTGCGTATCCCAGCCACCGGGGAAGCTGATGGTGATATAGGGGACCCCCGCTTCGACCATCCGTCGCGCCGCCAGGCATTCCTGCCCAAAGGTGTTCCGGCCGTAGCGATCTCGAAGCCCCTTCGGTTCGTTGTCGAGATTGAACACTTCCTTCCCCTCGCCCAAGATCAAGCCGTAAGCTTTCTCCTTGGCCTGATCGATGGCAGTCATCTCCGGGACGTCCGCCACACTATAGCCCAAGAGATTGGTCTTCTCGAGGAGTTCACGGCGGGCCTTTTGCCGCCGATCATCGATTCCCCGGTTGACGATTCCCTGCACCTCGAAGCGGGCCGCGCTCGGATCGCCACCAGTGGCGAACGGTTTGTACGCGGGCCCCAGGAAACCCTCCTCGGAAAACCGCCCGGCCGCCTGGAGCATCACGATGTAGGGGGGCAACAGCCCTTTGTACTGATCCTTCTTGAAGAAGGTGAATATCGAGCCCACACTGGGGAAGGCAAGACGTCCGCCGGGCTGATGGCCGGTCTGCATCAGGTAGGCCGCCGTTTCATGGCCGTTGTTGCCATGGGTCATGCTGCGGATCAGCGCGTACTTGTCGGCCTGCTTGGCGAGTTGGGGGAACAGGTAACTTAACTGGACTCCATCCACGTTGGTGGGGATGAATTTATCGAGCTGCCCCAAGTAGTCGTAGCCCGTCCCGGGCTTGGGGTCCCAGGCATCGTTTTGTGACATGCCGCCCCACAAGAAGACCTGGATGACCGACTTGATTCGGCCTTTCTTGGCTTTGGCTTTGGCCGCCGCGTCTCGGACCGCTTTCTGTTTGGCGAGTTCTTCCGGCGCGATCTTCAGCGGCTCCGCGAAGACGCGGGAAGTCAACCCGCCGGCTGCGATCAGGCCCGCCGCGCCCAAAACGCCGCGCCGCATAGCCTCGCGCCGGGACACATGCCCTTGGTTGTCCGGATGATGGTCCGTCCTCATGATTTCAGTCCTCCTTTTACTCCGCTCGGGAGTGTCGTACCAGGAAACCGACCGTTTCGCATCATGCCACACCGCTTCGACAACAATCAATGTCGCAAAAGAAACTCGGGACTGTTGATCAACGCCCAGGCGAGATCGATCCAGACGTCGCGCCCCTTCGCCGTTCCGGTCTTGGCGTGTTCCTCCGCGGCTTTCACGTCGGCCTCCGTGGGAAACCGCGAGACGATTGTCAAGTAAAGCTTCTCGGCGATCTCGTTCGGTTTGCCGCCTGAGGAGAGCAGCGTCGTGAGCTTCGGCCCCCCCTGAAGCTTGTTCTGGATTTGCCCGGAATTCAGCATGTGAAGCCACTGGGACGAGGCAAGCTCGTTGACGCGTTCGCTTTCCGTCCCCGTAGCTCGCGCAGAACGTCCGAACAAGGTAAGGAACGAATCGGTGACACTGCCGTCGGCCAATGCCACCGCGGGCATATCCTTGGGAATATACGTGAAAGGCTCCGGAACGGCGCTGGTGTACAGGTCCGAACTGCCGGTGATCTTGTTCACCGCATCGATCAACACCTCGGCCTCGACTCGCCGCAACGGATAGCTGGCGAAGTTGGCTCTCGCTTCTGGCGCTTTGAACCTCGGGATCGAGGAGAACTGGTAGGTCGTCGAGGTGAAGATCAGCCGCTTCAGGTGTTTCAGATCGTAACGACTGGAGACCAGTTCCTTCTCCAAGTAGGCCAGGAGTTCGGGATTGCTGGGCGGGTTGTCCTGCCGAATATCGTCCGGCTCGTGGATAATGCCGCGTCCCATCACCCACGCCCAGGTACGATTGACGATGGCTCTGGCAAACCAGGGATTCTCCGGACGGATCAGCCAATCGGCAAACAGCTCCCGCGGATCGCGGTTTGGCGGAATCGTGGTCTTGGTGCCGTCCGGAAAGACGGCGGTGAGCGGCCCGTTTTCGCTCAGCGGTTGGGCCAACGCCTGAGGGATCTGGTTGGTGACGGTCACCGATTGGGCGATGGAGTCGATGCCCGGCGCGGTGCTGCCGGGCACGGCGGTCGAGTGGAGCGGATCCCAGAAGACGATCTCCTCTTTCCATTCGCTGGTGGGTTTGTAGCCGATCTGCGAGAAGAAGACGGCCATGCCGGCGCGACGGTCTTCCGGCCACAACTGGACACGCGTGCCCAGCAACGCCAATCCCACGGATGTGGCGATGCCCTCCGGAGTCTTGTTCTGGATGGCGCGGTAGAAGTTGACCGGGCCCACGCGGAAATTGCTCCCACTCGAGGTGAGCAGTTCCCTGGCGAACTGGTCGTACGGTTTATTTCGGGCGATCGATTCCCATACCCAGCGGTGATAGGCCTGCGCCGCGTTGGGCCAGACCTTGACGGGAAACTCCGCCTTGATCCGCAGGATATCACTCCATTTCATCGCCCAGTAATCGACATGCGCGTACTGCTCCAGCAAACGGTCGATCAGGGCAATGCGTTTGTTCTGGTCCGTGTTTTGGATGAATGCCTTGGCCTCTTCCGCGGACGGTAGTTTGCCGGTCAGGTCCAAATAGGCGCGGCGGATAAACACCGCATCGGAGCAGAGGGCCGGTTGGATCCCCAGGGCCTTCAGCTTCGCAAACACAATTTCATCAATCCGGTTCGCTGGCTTTGGCGGCTCCGGACTCTCCATAATGCTTGGCACCTTCTTGGCGGCGGCCAGCCGGTAGATCTCGGCCTTGGCCTGCTCGGCCAGGGCTCGCTTGTCGTCGGCCGTCTTCTTGGCCGCCGCATAGGCTGCCCGGGCCTTGTCGGCTTCCGCCTTCAACGGAGGGACCGCGGCTTCCGCGGCCTTGGCGGCTTCTTCGTCTGCCACCTGGGTCTGTTTGGCCGTGGCGATCCGATTCTTGAGGTTCTCCAGGCTCCCTTCGGCCGACTTCTTCCGCGCTTCAGCTTGGGCCAGTTTCTGCACGGCGTCCTTGGCCTGAATCGCTGCTTTTTCCAGCTTCTGCAGCACTGGGGTCAGAGCGGCGTTGGCCTCGTTGGCCGCCTTGCGTTTGGCGGCGGCTTCGGCGGCGGCCTGCTGGCTTGCCGCATCGAGTTGAAGGAGTTCCTTGGCCGCCTCCTGGGCCGTCTGATTCGCCGTGCTGGCGGCAGCCACCTGCTTCTTGACGTTGGCCAGGGCCTCCTCGGCCGATTTCTTCTGCGCCTGAGCTTCGGTCAGCTTCTGCGCGGCGGTCGCGGCCTGAGTCTGCTTTTGCGGTTCGCTTTGCTGGACTTTGGCCAGGGCCGCCTTGGCCGCGTCGGCCGCCTTGCGATTCGCGGCAGCGTCATCGGCGGCCTGTTTCTTCTCGGCGTCCGGCTTGGAGCTATCCGCCGCGACTTGCTTGGCCTTGGCCTCGGCCGCCTGGGCGGCTTGCTCGGCGGTTTGAGAAGCCGTGGTCGCCGCAGCCACCTGGTTCTTGACGTTCGCCAGAGCCCCGTCCGCCGATTGCTTCTGTGCCTGCGCTTCGGTCAATCTCTTGGCGGCGGCCGCGACCTGAGCCTGCGCTTGTTGTTCGGTCTTCTGCGCTTGAGCCAGGGCAGCCGCGGCATCGGCGGCCGCTTTGCGCTTGGCGGCGGCTTGTGCGGCCGCCTGATTCTTCTCCTCGGCCGCTTTCGCCGCGGCCTGGGCGGCTTGTTCGGCCGCCTGGGACGCCGTGGTGGCCGTGGCCACTTGGCTCTTGACGTTTGCCAGAACCGCGGCCGCCGAGTCCTCCAAAGCTTCCATCTCCGCAAGCCGTTTTGCGGCCGCAGCGGCCTGCGCCTGTGCCGTCTGCTCGCCCTGCTGAGCTTGGGCCAGGGCGGCCTTGGCCGCGTCGGCCGCCTTGCGATTGGCGGCGGCGTCGTCGGCGACTTGTTTCTTCTCCCCGGCCGGCTTGGAGGCATCCGCCGCGACTTGTTTGGCCTTGGCCTCAGCGGCCTGGGCGGCCTGCTCGGCGGCTTGAGACGCCGTGGTGGCCGCGGCCACCTGGTTCTTGATGCTCTTCAGGACCTCGTCGGCGGTCTTTTTCTGCGTCTCGGCTTCGGTCAGCTTCTGCTCGGCGACCTTGGCCTGATCGATCGCTGGCTGTTCGTTTTGCTGGGCCCGGGGCAGGGCGGCCTTGGCCGCGTCAGCCGCTCGGCGCAGGGCGGCCGCTTGGGCCGTGGCCGTCTTGGCTTCGTCGGCTAACTTGTTGGCCGCGTCGGAGGCGGCCTTGGCCGCAGCCTCCGCCTCCTTCGCTACCTTCTCGGCCGCATCATAAGCTTGCTGCAGCGGGATCACGGCGGCCCGGGCGTCGACCAGCGCCTGGTCCAGGGCGGGCTTGGCGTTGGTCGCGTCGGTCAGGGCCTTGATGGCCGCGGGCACGTTGGCCTCGGTCTGCTGCAACTCTTTCGCGCCCAGCTCGCCCGCCAGATTCTTCGCATCCGTGGCCTGCTGGCGCTTGATGTTGGCCGTGTTCCTCGCGCCGGCGTATGCCGCGTCGGCCTTTTGCATGGCCGTCCTGAAGGGGGCGACCGCAGCTTCTGCCTCCCCGGCTGCCTTCTCGGCCGCCTCGTAGTCGGCCTTCGCCTTGGCCTCCGGGCTTGTCGGAGCCTCCACGTTCGCCTTCGGTTCGGGCTTTGCTTCCGGCTTGGGCGCGGGCTTTTCAGCTGGAGGCGTCGTTCCCTTCTGAGCGGCGGGCTCTTGCTTCGCAGGGGCTTCTGCGGCAGCAGCGCCTCGAGTTGAAGCGACACTTGAAACAGCAAGGGCGAGTACGAGGAGTGTGATCGCCGGTACTCTCATCACAAGTCACCTCCAACATAGCTTGAGGGAACAAGAGGCTTTCAGCTTGGCAAGGATGCTCTTCGCTGCCGCACGGGCAGGCATCTGGCGGGTACATCGTTCCCACGGGGTGGGCGTTTGTCGGTGGGATGTCGCAGGGGGCGGGGGGCGGTCGCCCCCATCTATCTCATTGTGGTTGGGTGGCGTCAGA
>JBDKTH010000824.1:0-1850 GCA_039680305.1 Thermoguttaceae bacterium
CCTCGACCCGGTGACCAATCTGGTGCAGGCTGGCACCCACTCGGAGGCGCACGCCATGCTCATGCGGATGATCGACTATCTGAAGTCCCTTGGAACCACGACCTGGATGACCTCGCTGACCGAAGGCGGCGCGGTCGAGCAGACCGAAGTGGGTATTTCGTCGCTGACCGACACTTGGATCCTGCTGCGCAACATCGAATCGAGCGGCGAACGGAACCGTGGCCTATACCTCATCAAGAGCCGCGGCATGGCCCACTCCAACCAGATCCGCGAATACCGCTTGACTGACCACGGCTTCGAAGTCATGGATGTGTACCTCGGCCCGGCTGGATCGCTGACGGGCTCGGCACGCCTGGCCCAGGAGACGAAGGAACGGGGCGAAGAAACGCTCCGCGAGCTGGAATTCCAGCGCCAGCAGGCGCAAATGGAGGCCGAGCGCAAGGCCGTGGAGGCGCAGATTGCCGCCCTGCAAGCCAGGTTGACGGTTGCCGAGCGAGAGTTGCAACTCGCCGCGACCCAGGAAGAGTTGCGTCGCGCCCAGACGGAGACCGACAGGGCTGCGATGGCCCAAAGCCGGCAAGCCAACCCAGAGCCCGGTCATGCCGGATCCTAATCGTTGCCAAGGGGAACGCCTGATGATGATGCACGAAGACGAAAGCCTTGCAAACGGGTTGTGGGAGTTGCGATTATACGTGGCCGGTCAGACGCCCAAGTCGGTCAAAGCCTTTGACAACCTCAAACGAATCTGCGAGGAGTACCTTCCGGGACAGTACCGGATCGAAGTGATCGATCTTCTGGAGCAGCCGCAACTGGCCGAGGGCGACCAGATCCTCGCCATTCCCACCCTGGTGCGGAAGCTCCCGGAGCCGGTCAAGAAGATCCTTGGGGACCTGTCCAACACCGAGCGGGTCCTCGTGGGACTAGACCTCCGGCAGATCCTTGCGACCCAAGATCGGTAGGTGGGCAACGGGCAACAGGACGGCCAACCTGATCCACAGGATCATCGGCAGCCTTCCCATCGCACGCAAGTCCTCGCCGTAGTGGATGTTCCTGGGGCCTGACCTGGCGAAGTTCATCAACAAGGGAACGAATATGCCCGAAGACGGAACGCCGCAACACGACGATGCCATGAGCGATTTGACGGCGGCCATTGAGCGGGCCGCGGCCGATCAGTCCCAGCTGAAGTACGTCTTGACCCTCTACGTGACGGGCATGCGGCCACGTTCGCAGCGGGCCATCGACAACATTCAACGGCTGTGCGAGGAGCACCTCTCCGGGCGCTACGAACTCCAGGTGATCGACATCTACCAGCAGCCCGCCTTGGCCCAGGATGCGCAGATCGTCGCGGCCCCGACGCTCGTCAAGCAGTTGCCCCCGCCCCTGCGCCGGATCATCGGCGACATGTCGGACGATGGGCGCGTGCTCGTGGCGTTGGGAGTCAAGATGCCTGAAGACCCGAAACCGCCCGCCCAATCCTCTCAAAGCGATTCGCTTTGAAGCCCCGCAGGAAAGGATGCTTGGATGGGAAGCCTTGAAATGACCCGGGAAGAGTTGGAGCAGGAAGTCAGGGAACTGCAAACGCAGCTTGCCGAAGCCCAGGAGACGCTTCAGGCGATCCAGCAGGGCGAGGTGGACGCCCTGGTGGTCTCCACGCCCGAAGGCCGTCGGATCTTCACCTTGCAGGAGACCGACCAGGCCTATCGCACGATCATCGAGCAGATGCAGCAGGGGGCCGTGACGCTGGTCGAGAAGGGGTGCATCAGCTACAGCAACCGCTCGTTCGCGGAACTAATCCAAAGGCCCTTGGAGCAGATCATCGGCGTCCCCTTCCAAGAGTTCGTGAACGAGCG
>JBDKTH010000781.1:0-1683 GCA_039680305.1 Thermoguttaceae bacterium
TCAACCTGGAACTGCTCTTCGGCGGCCTGGGCGTCCTGCCCGGCGCCCCGGCCCAGCCGGTCGAGCCGACCTCGATCCGCGCCGCCCGCGAGGCCGCCGCCCGCGCGGCCCAGGCCTCCGCGCCGCAATCGCCACCGGCCGCCGAACCCGCTCCGCCGAGTGAAGCGGCGTCGACTGGCGAAGCCGTCTCCCCCGCCGAGGCCGCGTCCACGACGGACGATGCCCCGGCCTCCGAGCCGGTCGCCGAGGCCCCGGCAACGAGCGCGCCGGAAGCGTCCCGCGCCCCGGCTTCTCCGCCCGAAAATCCGGCTCCTCCGGGCCCGAACACCGGTCAAACCTGGTCAGTTAGGGAATCTGGCGAAGGCCCCGTGCAACGGATCGACCCAGATTAACATTGCTGGCCCCTTGGTCCCTGGTCGCAAGTCCCACTAGCCACACGACTTCCGCTTCGCCTGATCTCTCGTTCGGTGGCCAAAAAAAGTAAGGGCCTTGCACGGGAGCCCAGACGGCCACTGGTGACGGTTAACGAACTCCAGTGACCGATGAAGCGTCAGACCAGGTCCCAGGGAAGCCAGCGACAACCAAAAAGCACCAGACAACCAAGCTTGTCGGAGGCATTCCGATGCAAGCTTCGCTCAGGCCTCGCGCGTTCGGCGGCGGTAGAAGAGCGCCAGGCCGAGGAGACTGGCGGCGAGAACCAGCGAGGAGGGCTCGGGGACGGCGGTCAAGACGACATCGTTGCCGTCACCGCCAAGGTAGGTGATAAGAAACTGCTGGCTTCCGAAGGGTGTCGAAAACAGCGAGCCCTCGTTCAGGCCAGCGAAGTCGCCGGTGACGCGTTCGACGCCATCGTTGTCGATGATGGTGAACCGGTCGCCGATGGATGGGGAGAATCCCAGGAGGACGTTCAGTTGCGCATCAGAGAGGTTTATCACTCCGTCGAGATCGAGCTGGTCGTAGCCCGAGCCGGGCGCGATGCCGTTGAGTTCGACGTCGAAGTAGGCGCCGGAAGCGAGGGTCACATTGCCGGTGTGGAGGATGCCGGGGCTGTTGCCGGGAGCCAAGTGGCCGCCCGCGGCCACGGAGATTTGGCCGCTGATTGTGCCGCTTCCGCCAAGCGTTGCGCCAGTTTCGACGGTGACCGATCCGCTGCCCGTGCCGGAGCCGGTCGTGTTGTTGACCAGCAGCGTGCCTTCACGGACGATCGTGCCGTTGGCATAGGAGTTGGCGGCGGTCAGGGTCAATGTGCCGGCGCCTTTCTTGATCAGGGCAAGGTTGTCGTCGTTTGCGTCGGTCCAGCCGAGGAAGCCGCCGTAGGTGTTGTTGACGCCCGAGGCGATGTTGAGCGTCAGGGTGGAGAGGGTCGCGCTAGCGCCGACGACGCGGTTGACCAGACCGGTGCCCTTGGTGAGAAGCCCCGCCAGTTCTTGGTTGCGGCCAGCCAAGGCGAGCTTGCCGCTGCCCAGGGCATTGCCCAAGGTGCCAGCCCCGCCAGGCAGCGAGTACGCCCCGCCGAGAACCACGGTCGTCCCGGTGGGCAAGGCATTATCAATGCCGAGACGCAGATTGCCGCTGAACGGATTAGTCGCGTCCACAATATCGGTGTTGGTGGTGATGTAGGTGTTGCCGCCGTAGGTGTTCTTGACGCCGAGGATCGTCTCGCTCTTGCGGCTCTCGGTGCCC
>JBDKTH010000419.1:0-11978 GCA_039680305.1 Thermoguttaceae bacterium
GAGGTCTGTCTGTGGTTCTCCGTGTCCGACACCGGGATCGGCATTTCCCCGCAAGACCAGGAGCGAATCTTTGCGCCGTTCATCCAGGCCGACGCCTCCACGACCCGTCTGTATGGCGGGACTGGGCTCGGGCTGGCGATCGTCTCGGAATTGGTGTCGATGATGGGGGGCCGGCTCTGGGTCGAGAGCGAATTGGGCGTGGGAAGCAGCTTTCACTTCACGGCTCGCTTCCCGCTCCAACACGGCCTTGCCCCAAGCATTCATGACCGCGAGATCCCCATGGAGCGACTGCGTGGGGTGGATGTCCTGGTGATCTGCTCCAACACGACGAATCGCCGGCTCATGGAGGAGGCGCTCGTCAACTGGGGAATGAGACCGGTGGCCGTCAACAGTGGCGAGGCCGCGCTCGCGAGTCTGACGCAGGCGGGGGCCGCGGGACGCACGTTCGCGCTGGTGATCGTCGATCCGTTGTTGGACGATGGCGACGGCTTTGCCTTGACCGCCGTGATCCAGCAGTTGCCGGGATGGGGGGGGGGCACGATCCTGGTGATGTCGCCCGCGGAGCGGCAGCTGCTGAGCGACCGATGCCATGGTCTGAAGATCGCCGCCCAGCTGGACAAGCCAATCCTGCAATCCGGGCTCCTCGACGCTGTCCTGACGGCTCTGAGCGACCGGCGAAGCGAGCCGACGGGCGATGGCCGCACGCGGCAGGAACCGCCGATTGCACCGCGTTCGCTGCGGATCCTGATCGCTGAGGATGTGCCTGCCAACCAGGAGGTGATCAAGACGATTCTCACCGGGCGCGGCCACTCGGTGCGAGGAGTGATGAACGGCCGGGAAGCGGTCGAGTGGTTCACGCGGGAGGCGTACGAAGTGATCCTGATGGACGTGCAGATGCCGGAGGTGGACGGGCTGCAGGCAACGAGGATGATCCGTTCCTTCGAGGCCCAGACGGGGAGTCACGTGCCGATCCTGGCGCTCACCGCCCATGCGCTCAATGGCGACCGCGAGCGGTGTCTGGAAGCCGGGATGGATGACCACATCTCGAAGCCGATCGACGTGGGAGAGGTGATCCGTCTGGTGGAACGCTATGGAACGCGGACGGAGGAGCATAGCGTGGCGGCTGAGGAGGCCAAGGAGCAACTTGGCAAGCCGAACGAACGAGACCGGTTGTGCGCGGAGCCGGTTTTTCACCCGCAGGTCGCCCTGGCCCGGCTGCGGGGGAGTTTTCGGTTGTTGCAGGACTTGGCCCGGCTGTTCTTTCGCGATTCTCAGGACCTGGTCGAACAGTTGCACCGCGGGATCGCGGAGGGGAATGCCCAGGAAGTCGAACGGGCCGCCCACAGTCTGAAAGGACTGGCCGCGAATTTCGAGGCCCGCGAGGCCGTGGCCGCCGCTCGCTGCGTGGAACAACTCGGCCATGCCGGCAACCTGGCTGCGGCCCCTCCGGCGGCCGACAAGCTCGAACACGAGATCATGCGGTTGAAGGAGGCCCTGGCCACCGTGTGTGACGTGTCCGAAGCCTGACACCACTACTGTAAGGCCGCGTGGGACGGCGGGCGATTCTCGATACGCACGATCTGATCAATGGCGATTCCCAGCGAGCGGATCTTGTTGCGCAAGCTGCCACGCGTAATCCCCAGGACCGCCGCCGCCTTGGATTGGTTGCCATCCGTCAGCCTCAGCACCCGGGTGAGGAGGTATTTCTCCATCAACTCCAGTGCCTCCGCGTAGAGGTTCGTTGAACCGGCATCCAATCGCTGGTCGATAAAGCGCCGCAACTCGTCGACAGGGAGACCATCCAGTTCGGCTCGCGGACTGGAACCTTGCGATGCGCGCACCGTTTCCGGCAGGAACTCCGGGATGATCACCGGTCCGGTGGCCTGGAGCAGGGATTGCTTCAGAACGCTTTGCAACTCCCTCACGTTGCCCGGCCAGTGGTAGCGGGTCAGCATGGCCATGGCTTCGGGCGAGAGACTATGCAGTTCCTTGCCCAATTCGCGGCTGAAGCGGGCGAGGAAGTAGTCGATCAGCACGACCAGGTCGCTCGGGCGTTTGCGGAGCGGTGGCAGGTCGATGGTAAACCCGTTCAAACGATAGTAGAGGTCGGAGCGGAACTTGGCGTCGTTGACCATGGCTTCCAGGTCGCGGTTGGTGGCCGTGATGATCCGGACGTCGGTGCGGATCGTCTCGTTTCCGCCGACCCGTTCGAACCGCTGCTCCTGGAGGACTCGGAGCACCTTGCTTTGCACCAGCGGCGACATGTCGCCGACCTCGTCGAGGAAGATCGTGCCGCCGTTGCACTGCTCAAACTTGCCGATCCGCCGCTGGTCGGCGCCGGTGAAGGCGCCTTTCTCATAGCCGAACAGCTCGCTTTCCAAGAGCGATTCGGTGATCGCGGCGCAATTGACGGCGAGAAATGGTTTTCCGGCCCGTTTGCTGTGGTGGTAGATCGCTCTGGCGACGAGTTCCTTGCCGGTACCGCTTTCCCCGTGGATCAGGACGGTGACGTCTTGGGGGGCGACACGACCGATCGACTTGTAGACCTCCTGCATTTCCGGGCTGCGACCAATGAGCATATCGCCGGCCTTGGCAAAGGCGTCCGCGTCGGCCTCGGGGATGCTGACGTGGACGTGCATTAGACGCCGCATTTCGAGTGCCTGATGGACCAATTGGTGGACTCGGCCCAGATCGAGCGGCTTCAAGAGATAGTCGTGCGCCCCCAATTTCATCGCCTCGATCGCCGTGTCGCTGGTTCCGCCGGCCGTGATGAAGATCACGGGCAATCGCGGATCGATCTCGTGGACCTGGCGAAACACGTCCAGGCCGGATGTGCTGGGGAGCATGATGTCCAGGAGGACCACATCGGGATGGTGTTGACGGACCGCCGTCAGGCAGTCGGCGGCACTGCCGGCCGTCAGGACCTTGACCTCCGAGTCGGCAAACGCCTCGGCGACCAAATGGAGAACCGCCCGATCGTCATCCACAACTAACAGCGTCGACATGAGAGACCGCTCCAGAGTTTTGTGATCGCCGCCGCAGTCGATTCAGGAGGCCGTGATCAACTCTTCGGCGGGCTGAGGGACATCCTGCCGGCGGAGGGCCGAGCGGATCATCATCAATTCACCGATGTTCTGCAGACTGAGCAACCCAACCAACTGATCCTCATGCAGCACGGGCAGCGAGTTGAAACCTCGCTCGCGCATCCTCGCCAGGACTCGATCGAGCATCTCGTGGTCGTCGGCCGTATCGATTCCCGGCGACATGACTTGACCGACGAGTTGATCTCGTCCCCCCTCTCGGAGGCCTTGCACGAGGGCCTCCCGGCGGAGCATCCCGCGAAAGACAGGACCATCGACGATCGGGAAGTCCTGCTGCGCGCCCGACAAGAGCTCATCGGCCGCCGTGCCCAGTGAATCGTTTGGCGAGAGGGTGCGAAAGCGGGTCATCATGGCATCCCGCACAGGCACGCCCTCGGTGATCAGCTTGACTTGCACCGCCTGAGCCTCTGACGCGGCGCCGAGATAGACAAAGAAGGCGATGAACAGAAGCAACGGATTAAACACCAGCAGGCCAACGACTCCGAACAAGATCGCCATGACCTGACCGAGCGTCGAGGCGATTTCCGTGGCGCGTCCATAGCTGATCCGGTGCGCCAGAAGCGCGCGGAGGACTCGACCGCCATCCATCGGAAATGCCGGAAGCAGATTGAACACCAGCAAGATCACATTGACCCAAAAGAGGCTTGCGAGGAAAGAACCGCCGAGCATCGCTTGGGGCACCAGTGCGGCGGCTCCTCGCCACGCGACGAGGATCCCCCCCAAGGCGACGGCGATCACCAACGTCACGGCCGGACCGGCCAGGGCTACCCAAAGCTCCTGGCGTGGATCGTCCGGCATCCGCTCCAGGCGGGCCAAGCCGCCAATCGGGAGGAGTGTGATGTCACGGGTCTGGATCTTGAACCGCCGAGCGGCCAGGGCGTGCCCCAATTCATGGAGAACAACGCACGCGAAGACCACCAGGATGAAGGCCAGTGACTCGACCGTGCCCCAGACTCCCGCACCACCACCGAGGGAGATGAACACGATCCATGCCAGGAGCAGAAGAAAGGTCCAGTGCATGTAGACGCCAATGCCAGCAAGCCGTCCGAGCTTCCATGACCAGTTCATACAAATCCTCTCCCAACTCGTCCACGGCTTCTCATTCCTGGCCTGTCCGACCGTTTCGGCAGCCCGTCACTGACTGAATTATCACTGCAAGCCCAGACGCGGCAAGCGGCTGCGTTATTTGGCCGGGCAGGACCTAACGGGACTCTAGAGCATCCTGCACATTCTGCGGTAACGCGGTCCCGTCCGATGCTGCATCTTCTTGGCGACCACCGTTTCGCAGCCGAGCTGCGATCACGGTAATATTGTCGGCCCCCCCCGACTCCTTTGCAGCTTGGACCAAGCGGTGGCAGATGTCTTCGGGGCTGTCGGTCTCCTCCAAGACGGTGGCGATCCACTTGTCGTCAACGTACTTGGTCAATCCAGCCGTGCAGAGCAGCAGCGTGTCGTCGACCATCAGGTGAAACTGGTGAATGTCGGGTTCGGTTTCGGCGCCGTCGACGCCAATGGCCTTCCACAGGACATTCCGCCAAGGGGAGTGCTGCATGCGATCCGGCCCAAGGACCCCGGCTTCGACCATCTTGTCGGCCACGGTGTGGTCCGTGGTGAGTCGCCGTAACCGCGAATTGCGGTGCAGATAGCAGCGGCTGTCGCCCGCATGGACCAGGTACACCTGGGGCCAGGTGATGTAAGCCATCGTCAGGGTGGTGCTCATGCATTGGAATTTTGGATCGGCGTCGGCGGCGGCTTTCAACAGGTCGCGGCATTCTTGAAACGCTGCCCGGAACTCATCCAGCATCCTCACGCGGTGACAGGACTCGGCGTGATGCGAGATATCCAAGCGTCGCAAGAGGTGATCGGTCACGCGGTCCACGGCGATCGCGCTGGCAAAGCGGCCGGCCGTGCCGCTGCCTGCCCCGTCGGCCACCAGAAGGAGCTGCCCGTAGGTGCTGCCATAGAAGCGGGTTCGTTCCTCTTGAATAGGGCTGGAGCGGTTGACGAACAACAGTTTGCGGAAATCGGCGATCAGAAACTGGTCGGCATTGAACTCGTTCGCCGCACCGGGATCGGACAGGCCATGACAGTCGATACGGCCGTGAGCGTGAAAAGCGTCAGAATCCACGATGTCGTTCTCCATCCGCGACGAACCGGGGCACGCAGGGCGAGGGCGACGGACGTCCAAGGTCTGGTACAATATATCACCTCGTGGCGCAAGGATTTGAGCCATCAAAAGGTTCACGCAATTTGCGTGCCGAAGACGGCGGAGGGCGATGCAGAATGGGCCAGTCGCAAGATCAACTGGTCGAGAGCGTCTCTAGCGTCTTGGGGTCGTTGCCTGCCACGTTGGCATGCTGCCATTGTTTCAGCTTGCGCTGGAGTGTACGGACGGAAATCCCCAACGACTGGGCGGCTTGGGTGCGATTCCCGTCCAGGCGGTCGAGGGTCTGAAGCACGGCTGCCTTGACGACGTCGGCGAGGGTCACTCCCTGGGGCATCTCGAAATAGGGCATGGGATTCCGCTGATAGTTGCGGATCATCGCTGGCAGATCGTTGACCGAAAGCATTGTGGAACGCGAAAGGATCACCATGCTTTCCAGACAATTGCGAAGCTGACGCACATTGCCGGGCCAGTCATACGACTCGAGGAACCCGATCAATTCAGGATCGGCGGAGAGTCGGGGCTTGCCGTTGCTGCGGCAGAGTTCGTCGAGGAAGTGGTCGACGAGAAGTGGGATGTCCTCGCGGCGGTTGCGCAACGGCGGGAGCGCAATCGTCACGACGGTCAGGCGATAGTAGAGGTCTTCGCGGAATTTGCCCTCGGCGATCAGCGTCTCCAGGTTGCGGTTCGTGGCGGCGATGACGCGGACGTCGACCTTGCGGTTCTCATTGCTTCCGACCGGCGTGACGCAGTGGTTCTCGAGAACGCGCAAGAGCTTCGACTGGGACGTCAGTTTCAGGTCGCCAATCTCATCGATGAACAGGGTTCCGCCGTCGGCGGCTTCGAAGCGTCCGGCCCGCGGGGTCGCGGCGCCGGTGAAGGCCCCTTCGACGTGGCCGAACAGCTCGCTCTCGACCAGGGTCTCGGGGATGGCGGCCATATTGATGGCCACGAACGGTCCGTCGCGCCGCCGGCTGTGGCGATGGATCGCCTCGGCCACCAGTTCCTTGCCGGTTCCCGATTCCCCGGACACCAGCACGGTGGCGTCGGCTTGGGCAGTGCGGTAGATCTCCTCGAACACAGTTTGCATGACAGCAGAACAAGCGATCATCTTCGGAGAATCGGGGGAATCGTCCAACTGCTCTTGCAAGATCCGCATCGTTTGTTCCTTAGCACTGTGTGAAAACCGGTTTCCTATCGCCGCAGTGCCGGGCTTGCGCGGGTCGGTCAAACCAGTTCATAACCAATGGGATTAGGATCCACCCCTGTCGCCCAGATTCGGTCCCGGCAGGGTACATGACCTTTCCAGGTGACTAATTTTAGGACGCGACGTACGAACCTGTGCATCAGGAAAAGGAAGGTTCGCAACTCGGTTTTCGTACTAAGGTGCGGTCAGGATTCGACTGACAGAAATTGCTTGCCATGTCTGCCCGGGAGCTATAGACTTGGGGCCCGCGAAGAAATAACTTTGGACAATTGACCGACCAAAGTTATTTCTTCGCGGGCCCTTGGCCGTGGCCCGGCAATCCCGGGCAGGCGGTCAACGTGCACAATAGGCTGTGAACCAGTCGTCGATGCGTTGTTCGGCTTCAGGCGGCACGCTGTGCCCTTTCTTGTGGTTAAACAGGCCAACGCGGGACGGACCGCCATAGAGTCGATAGACCGGCAGGACGGCCTCGATGAATGGCCAGCTTTGGTCGCCATCGGCCGAGTCGCCCCCTAAGAGCAGGAATGGTCGCGGGGCGACCAGGGCGAGCAGCTCGTGATGCTCATGCCCCAGTCCGGCTTTGACCGCGTCGCCGAGATACCAGGGGGCTTCCCAGTTGGAGAACCGCGTGCCAATCCCCCCTTCACTGCTCACAGCCGCCGTGACCCGCTGGTCCAACGCCGCCAGATAGAGTGCCTCCTTTGCGCCGAGGGAATGTCCCACGACCCCCAACCGCTGGGGATCGACTTCGGGCAAGCTGGCCAGGATGTCCAGGGCTACGACCCCGTCGAACAGCATCTTTGCCATCCCCGTCGAGCCAGGATGCCGGGCCTGGAAGTCGGCCACGGCCTTCTTGGTGGCGATCTTCTGGCCGTCCGGCCAGAGGTAATTGCAGGGACAAATGGCCACAAAGCCACGTTTGGCCAACTTGAGCCCAAACGCCTTTTCCGGGGAACCCTTGACCCCGGCTGGCTGGCGAATCGTGTCGTCTGACGTCGAATGCAGCACCACGACCCCGGGACTGCGGTGTCCTTTGCGGCCGGGCTTAAGCAGGTAGGCTTCTACGGTCAGGCCGGGCTCGACCTCGTAACGGACCAACTGACGCACGACCTCGCCGACCCGATCCTCCGCAACCACCTCCAGCCGCGGAGGATGCGTGCGTTTCACCTCCAAGGGCTTCAAGAAGTCCAACCACCACTTGCGGAGCGTCTGGCGGCGACGGTTCCACCCCTCAAGCGTTGTGATCGCCTCGCCATGCTCATCGACCAGCAGCGGTTTGAGTTGTGGTGCATTAGCGGGCAGTTGCCGCGGTGGTCGCTGGACCTCCGCCAGCCAGGGCACCTCTCGTTGGGCCGTGTCCGGCTCGGCGGCCCGCAGCATCCAGGGGAGCGAGCACGTTGACAGCAGGGACGCAACGAATTCTCGTCGGGGCAGACTTCGCAAGTTCATCGTTGATCTCCAGGTGTTGTTTCAGTCGGGTTAGTCATCGGGGCAAATCGAACGTGGCGACGGTGATGGTCGGGGCGGCTAGATCGAACGGGCCTCCTGGGGGATTCGCATTTCAGGATAGGGGAATGGGATGTGGGAAGCAAGACAATGACGAAGGGGGATTGCTGAATGGCGGCGATCGTGTTTAGCTCGGGCGCTCGTGCCGGGGGGACCGCCGGCCGCAAGCGACCGGGCTAAACAAGACATGCGTCAACCGATGCCAGAGGCGATTGAGGGGGAACGCGTGGTCGCTTAACGATCAGTCTGGCCCACGACGAACCCGACGGCGGGGGGCTGAGGCCTTGGATTGGGGGCTGAGGCCTTGGATTGCAGAGAACCGACGTATGCGGGCTTGTGGCCCCCGATCTCGGGGCTCGGCACGGGGTTTGCAACTACCCTATGGCGGTCGACGTTCTCTGGTATTCATCCATGGGCTGGTTTGTCGGGCAGGCAAGCCCTGCACACACGAGGGTGTCAACAATGAGTCGAAGATACTTCCGAGTTGTCTTGGTGCCGATCGCGATGCTGTGCATGATCGCCGTCGGAATCGCAAGTCGCCTGTCCGCTCAGGGGTTTGGACCGGCCGATCCGAATCAAGGGACAACGGCCACCGAAGCGCCGGACCAACAGGGTGTGGAGACCCTGACGCGAGGCCCAATGCATGAAGCGTTCGCCGAAGTCGTGTCCTATAATCCTCAGCCGGGCGTGAGCGTTTCGAGCCAGCCTCCCGACCCGATCGATGAGGTCCCGCCGGACCAAAAGCCGGAGGATGAGAATGCGATCTGGATCCCAGGCTACTGGGGCTGGGACCAGGACCGCAACGATTTCATTTGGGTCAGTGGGGTGTGGCGTGTGCCGCCTCCCAATTGCCAGTGGGTGCCCGGCTATTGGACCCAGTCGGATAACGGATACCAGTGGGTTAGCGGCTTCTGGTGGACCGGCGAGCAGGGGCAACAGACCGAACAGGTCAGTTACTTGCCCACGCCCCCAGAGAGTATGGAAAGCGGCCCCAGCAGCCCGCAACCGGCGGACGATCAGTTCTGGGTGCCCGGCTGCTGGATCTGGCAGGATGTGAAGTACGTCTGGCGTGCAGGTTACTGGGCCCCGATCCAGCCGGACTGGGTTTGGATCCCCGCCCGCTACATTTGGAGCCCCAGCGGCTGCGTGTTCCTCGAAGGGCACTGGGACTACACGCTCGCACGCCGTGGGCTGTGTTTTGCCCCCGCCTATTTCCAGCCGGCGGTCTATACGCAGCCGGCCTTTCAGTACATCCCTACCGTGGTCGTCAATGTCCAAGCAATCCAATACAACCTGTTCTGCTGGCCGCGGTACAATCACTACTATTTTGGCGACTACTATGGTCCGCAGTACACCCAAGTCGGGATTGTGCCCTGGTTTGATCTGTACCATAGCCGAGTCGGCTATGAGCCGTTTTACGTCTATGATCGGTGGTACTACACCCATCGAAAGCATGAACGGGATTGGAGCAAGCGGATCCATGAATCGTACGAGTATCGTGTGAAAAACGAGCATGCGCGTCCACCGCGAACCTACGCCGAGATGCGTAGGCAGTTTCGTGGGCCCGAGGATCGCCAGAGGGAGTCGCTCGCGGTGGCCGTGTCGCTTGACCGTGTCGCGAGGCAAAAGGACTTCCCCGTGCGCCTGGCTCCGGTGAACCAGCAGTATCGGGAGCGGATGGGTTCGTTGCGAAAGGATCTCCGCGATTTTTCCAAACAGCGTGACCAACGGGAAGCGGAACTGCGAGGAAAGCACCCGGGCAAGTTGGATCGCCCACAACAGTTGAGGCTGTCGACCTCGCCAATCAGCCCCGAACGGCTCCAGGCGGCGGAACGCGTGCGACAAACGGAGCCTGGACGGGCGAAGCCGCCGACGGGCCCAGAAAAGCCGACGATCTCGGAAAAGCCATCACCGAAACCCGGACCGGAGGGACGCGAACGAGAGGGGCGTGAACGAGAGGGACGCGAACGAGAGGGACGCGAACGAGAGGGACGCGAACGAGAGGGACGCGAACGAGAGGGACGCGAACGAGAGGGACGCGAACGAGAGGGACGCGAGGGGCGCCCCACGCCAGGCAAGCCAGAGCAACCGCAGGGGGTGGAAAGACCACGGGGGCCGCGAGGTCCTGAGGCACCGCCGACGCCCGGCGGTCGTGGTCAACAGGAGGAACGTGGCCGCCGACAGCAAGAGCCGGGAGGCCCGAAGCAGTTTGAGCAGCCCGGTGGGCGAGGGCCGCAGCCACAAGGCCCTGGCCAACAGGAGCAGCGCGGCCGTCGACAGCAAGAGCCGGGAGGCTCGCGGCAGTTCGAGCAGCCCGGTGGCCGAGGGCCGCAGCCACAAGGCCCTGGCCAACAGGAGCAGCGCGGCCGTCGACAGCAAGAGCCGGGAGGCTCGCGGCAGTTCGAGCAGCCCGGTGGGCGAGGGCCGCAGCCACAAGGCCCCGGTCAACAGGAACAGCGTGGCCGCCAACAGCAAGAGCCGGGAGGCTCGCGGCAGTTCGAGCAGCCCGGTGGCCGAGCACCGCAGGGCCCTGGCCAACAGGAGCAGCGCGGAGGCCGGGGCCAACAACCGGGTTTTGGTGGGCAGCGTGACGAGGATCGCGGCCCGGGACAGCAGCAGCGAGGCTTCCGACCGCCGGATCGGTCGCAAGGTGGCGACCAACCTCGCAGTTTCGAGCGTTCGAGGACTCCTGACCGGCCGGAGAGTCGAGGTGGCGGACGCGACATTCAGCGAGGCGGCCCGGATTCCCGGGGCGGCGACCGCCAATCTGGATCGCGTCGGGGGCGAGACGGGGAATAACCTGTCCTCGAGCGCCACGTAGTCTGCTGTTCCTGGCACGCCAGGACGCTCAGGCACGCTCGGGTTTCTTGGCGAACAGCACGATGTCGTCCGACTGCTGAGTGAGGATGCAATACCGGCCCACGAGGCTTGCCAGACGTCGCGACCGGAACCAACCGAGCCAGAAGGGTTTCTGTTGCCGTTGACGTGCCGCACTGGCCGAAGCTTGCGTCCAATCGCTGTGCCAAGCCATGCGGACGCCGTCCACTTCGAATCCTGCCCGTTCGACCATCTGACGCAAGGTTGTGATTGAGAAGTGCGTCAGGTGGCGGGGCAGGTCGAGACTGAACCACGCGGTGCCAAACCAGCGAAAGGGCAATCCCGCAATGTTGGGAACCGAGATGATGACTCTTCCGCCAGGCTCAAGGATCTGGTGGACATGACGCAGCGTTGCCAATGGCTGGTGCACGTGCTCCAGCGACGCCCACATCGTGACGACTTCCAGGCTTTCGGGCTTCACGTCGGGGTGAGGCAGGGTGCCCTGGAGGCAAGGGATTCCCAACGTCTGTTTGACGTGGGCGACCGCCGTCGGTGAGAAATCCAACCCAAGCACCTGCCAGCCTTGCGTACGCATGTGTTGCAGGAAGGCTCCGCATCCACAGCCGAAGTCCAGCAGGCGACCCTGGCCAAACGGCTTCAGGATCAGTCGCTCGGCCTGAAAGCGGCGCAGCCGCGACGTGAATCGCGTCAGGCCTGGGATTGCGGGATGTCGCCCCTGCCGTGGTGGCCGGGGTTGATGCGGCACATACTCGGGTGGGTAGAACAGGCCGATGGTGTCCGGGGTCGGACGCGGATTGGCAAAACACAGACCACAACTGTCACACTGGACCACGACCATCTTGGGCGGTAGATCGACCGCCACAGGTTGGCCAGCGTGCAACAAAGGCGACCGCTGGTTGCTGCCGCACATGGGGCAGTCGGTCTCTTCCCACTTTACTCCCAAGAGTTCAGGGCGCTGGACCGCTGCCGTGATCGGGTTCATTCGCCGTAAGTTCCTTCCCTAGAACGATCTCCATCATTGGATACGCCACACGGCGGTAGTATAGTCGGCAGTGCTCCCGCCGGTCAACCGCAACCCGAAGCCGGGGGAGGCAATGGGTAGCCCTCCGGTGACGGTGGGTAATGCTCGCACCCTGCTCGTCGGTTTTCTCGGGTTTTCTCG
>JBDKTH010001107.1:0-2542 GCA_039680305.1 Thermoguttaceae bacterium
GGTATTGGATGTGGAACGACAGCAGGTCGTTGCCCAGCAGTCCGTCGAGAATCTCGTTGCTCCACGGGCACACGCGGAAGACTTCCGGGTTGGGCCAGGGGATGTGCCAGAACTGCATGACCATCAAGTCGCTGCGCGCGTTCTTGAGCATCCGCGGCAGCAAGGCGTAGTGGTAGTCCTGCACGAAGACCAACGCCGGCGAATCGCCGACCTCGTCGAGGATCGCTTCGGCAAACTTCTCGTTCACCCGTCGGTACTGCTCCCAATCGTCCGCGCGAAAGGAGGGTCGGGTGTAGGCCACATGGCAAAGCGGCCAGAGGGCCTGATTGGCGAACCCGTAGTAGTAGCCTTGTTCTTCCTGTTTACTGAGCCGGACGCGGCGCAACGTGTAGGAAGGATTCTCCGGCGGGACGGGCACTCGATTCCGGTCATCGACGACCGCCCAATCGGCGCTGCCGCTGCCGTGCCCCACCCACACACCTCCGCAGACGCGCATGACCGGATCCAACGCCGTGGTCAGCCCGCTGGCCGGGCGGATACAGCGAATCTCCTCGCCGTCATAGGCGTGGATGTAGGGTTCGCGATTGGCGACCACCACGACCTTCACGTCTCCAAGACGCTGTCGTACGACATTCTCGAGTCGTTCCTTGGTCCAAGCCATGAGTTACTCCTTTCATGGGTTACGTCACCAGCATGCCGGCCATCGGCTGTTCCAGGGAAAGCAGCGTGGTCAGATAATCGCGCAGGTGACGGGTCAGCAGGAAGTGTTCTCGCACAAACTCGTGGCCAACGCGGCCCATCCGATGGCGCTTTTCGGGATACTTCAGAAGGTAGCGGATGCGATAGGCGGCCCCGGCGGGCGAATGGACGAGGAATCCGGTGTGGTAGTCGTGGACCTGGAGCGTGATGCCGCCGCAGGCGCCGCCAATCACCGGTTTCCCTTTCCACAGGGCCTCCGTCACGGTCAGGCCGAAGCCTTCCTTGGTGGACTTCTGAAGCACGACGATCGCCGATCGCTGCAGGGCGTTGATCGCCCGATGGGAGTCGGGCGGGAGCAGGAGCACCTTCAGATCGTCGTCATCGCCGGCTCGATCGAGCACCTCCCGGAGCACCTCGGCGCCTTCCGGGTCGTCGTCGGCCGGGCCCCCGGCCATGGCCAGTTGCAGTTCGAGATAGTAGGGTTTGAGCAGCCGGTAGGCCGCAATGACGCCCAGCGGATCCTTGAAACGGTCAAATCGGGAAACCTGGAGGAGCATCGGGCGCTGCGGGTCCAGCCCCAAGCGAGCAATCGTCTCCAGTCGCTCCGTCTCGGAAAGGGGCGCATTCTTGTCACTCAAGGGGTCAATCGAGGGGGGGACAAGAAAGATCGGACAGCTCATCGGCCGGGTAAAGGAGGCCATCGAAAAAATGGCCGCCTGGTAGTGAGGGAGCGCCTCGGCAATATGCTTCCACACGGCACGGTCCGGCCGCGAGGCGTCGATGTGACACCGCCAGACCCAACGGCCGACCTGGTCTTTGGGCGTGAAGTGCGGCAGAAAGACCGGCTGCGGATCGTGGACAAACACAACGTCCGCCTCCAGGTTCAGCCGCTGGGCATTCTCCCGGTTGACCTCGCGATGAAGCTGATAGTCGCTGGGCTTCAGCGATACCGGGAACCCTTGAAGGCCATTGTGGAAGGCTTTCGTGACACGGTAGAAGTCGGGAGGACCACTGATCACCTCCCAGCGGACGTGCAGGCCCAGTTCCTCCATCAGCGGAACCATCCAGCCGAGAATCTCGGCCACCCCGCCGCCGCTCCGCGTCGAGTTGACGTGGACGATCCGTTTGCCGGTCAATCGGGCGGCCAGTTGACGCAGCCGATGCACTTCTTGGGGGCCGACAACCTCTTCGTAGCGGTCGAGTAGCTTCATGCGATCACCGTCGTCGTTGCAGTTTGCTCCGGCTCGTGTCGGAAGGCTTCCCAGAGTTCCTGACGGAGCTGGTTCAGGTTGAGGAAGTAGAAGTCAATGCTGCGGACGCGGCTGACAAGGGAGGCGTCCGCTTCGATCGCCTCCAACCAGGCCGAAAAGTCATCCGTCTGCCCCCCGGTGCGCCGCCGGGCTTCGTGCACGTGGTAGAAAAGGGAGCGGCGGGGCATGCGCTGGATCGCCTCGGCCAGGCCCGCAGGCGTGCAGATCTGTTCTCCCGTGTCGTAGGCGATCAAAAACGACTGGACCAGGTGCAACTCCAAACCGGGCCGACACCAGGGAACTCGGTCCAGGCTCCAAAGCCGGTCCTCGAGGATCTCCACCAGCGTGGTCCGCACCGTCTCCATCGACGGCAGTTGGTAGGGGTCGACCAAGGCCAACTGCTCGCCAAGCACATGGTCCCCCAGGCCGCCCCAGCACCAGGCGGCAAAATCGTTGGGGAATTCATGGAGCTCGAAATGGTCCTCCAGCGCACAGCGCATCAAGTGGTGTTCCAGCACGGTCTCGGGCACCGTGCGAACCGCGTCGACCAGTTCGCGGAGATTGGAGCACGCGCGGCCCACGGCGCAGCGGGC
>JBDKTH010001154.1:0-2116 GCA_039680305.1 Thermoguttaceae bacterium
CGAGGGTTCCGCTGATTCCGCCGAGGTGATTGGCCTGCAGGCTGGGCAACGCCAGCGTGGCGCGATGGTTGAGGTCGGGATCCACGGCAAAGGTTAAGGCCGTGCTGTTGGAGGCCGTGATCGTATCAAAGGTCCCGGTAAACCCCGCGGCGAACTCCATCTGGAGGGTCAGTCCGTTCTCGGTGACCGTGACGCGGTTTCCTTGCACCCGGGAATCGTCGTACGTCTGGCCGTTGATCTCGACGACAGCATTGGTTCCCGTATCGACCCCACCGGTGCCGCCGGTGACGTCGAAGGTCCCCGAGGTCACGGCCACTCCCGCGGTCGCCTGGCTGCCGTAGTCGACGCTCGTGAAGGTCAGCTCATCGCCGTTGACCGACGCTACGACGCCCGTTTTGTGGCTGACGTCGTTGATCTTCTCCGCCACGTCGTCCAGGTCTTCGTTGTTGGCGACGCTAAGGCTCACGCTTCCGCGGTTTCCGGTCAGGGTGAAGCTCGCATCGGCAGTCGCTTTGCCTGCGGCGCCGGTGTAGACGAGCGAGGCCTGGGTGGCGGCCTGGGTAACACTGCCGGAAAGGGTGCGCGAGGAGCCCGCCGTCATGGAATAGACCGTGACGCCGGTCACCTGGCTCGGGTTGCGACCCGAGAAGGTGCTGTTGGCCGAGCCATCCAACAGCCGTCGCCCCTCGATCTGGCTGGTGGCCAGGCTGTTGATCTGGTTGATGGCCGCATCAATCTTGGCCTGGGATTCGGCACGCTGGTCGGCGGTGAGGGTGCGATCTTCGTCCTTGACCAGTTCACTGCGGATCGTGTCGAGCTGCGTGCGAATCGCCGCCGTCGTGGTCTGCACCTCGCCGACCATGCTGCTGGCGGCCGTCACGTTAGCCATCGTGGCGGTCACGGTCGTCAATCGGGATTGAAAGCGGCTGAGGGTGACGAAGGCCGAGGGGTTGTCGCTGGGGGAATTGACGTTCTTCCCGCTCGCCAGACGGAGGGTGCTCACGGCGACGGCCGCGTTCGCATCGGCCAGGCGGTTGAGGAGGGAACGTTCGATCCCCGAGATCGTTGCGCCAATGCGGGCCATGGGGCGGGATTCCTTGGGAATCAGCGTTGGGTAAGCCAGGGGGCCAGGATCGACTTGGCGCGCCGCAGCACGCCCTTGCTAGGCGGGTTGTCCTCGACCGTGGCCATAAGGTAGGAGCGGAAACTGGCCAGGACCTCGCGAGCCCGCTCGGCCACATCGCTGCGGCGGCGGTCCCGGTCCTTGCGTGGGGCGATTGCGACGTGGATCTTGGTGCGGGAGACCGTCCGGACAGCCGCGCCCGTCGCGGTCGGTTTCTCCAGTTGTTCTTCCTCGAAGCAGAGATCGACGGTGAACGTCATCGGCCGGTCTCCCCGGCGACGGATCGGACGCATCGTATCGTCGATTTCCAGGGTTACGTGGTTTCCCTCGATCGAGCCGATCTTGGCCTGGTGATCGGCGACGAAGCCCCGGAGTTTTTCGATGGAGACCTTGATTGGCACGGGGGTGACCAGGTCCTGTTCGAGGACCATCGCCGGCTCAGCCGGCTTCTGCCACCAGAAGAAGCCTCGCTTCGCGCCGCCCTGGCCTCCGTCGTTCCCCTCGGCGGTCGCGCCGCTTCCCAACTGCACCACGGTGTTGCGGCCCTTGGCCTTGGCCATCAACAGGCCGCGGTCGGCGCGGCGGAGCATGGTTTCGGGGGTGTCGCCGGGTTGGACCTCGGTGACGCCGAAGCTGGCGGTCACCGAACGGCCGTCCATCTTCGGCTGGGCCAACTGGCCGAGCAATTTGCGGATCTGCTCGGCCCGTTGCGCGGCCGTGGCAATGTCGCAGTCGGACGAGAGCATGACGAACTCCTCGCCGCCATAGCGGGCCACGAGGTCGCCGGTCCGGCAATGATTCTTCAGCAGCGAGGCCAGGCCCTTGATCGCTTCGTCGCCCGCCTGGTGCCCGTAGGTGTCGTTGACCTGCTTGAACAGGTCCAGGTCGCAGATGCTCAGACTGCAGACGACGCCCTGCTCCTTGTAGCGTCGGACAAACGCCTCGAGGACCCGATCGAACTCCGCCCGATTGGCGATTTGGGTGAGCGGATCC
>JBDKTH010000148.1:0-1908 GCA_039680305.1 Thermoguttaceae bacterium
CAACCTCGTTCACCGTGCGTTGGCTGTGCCCGGGGTTCGCGATGCCCGTGAATTCGTCTACCATACGATCCAACGGGAGCACAACGGCGAACCATTTCGCATGGCCGTGCTCGGCCTGAGTTGGCCCGGTGACAAAGGGGAATGGGTTCCTTTGCGAAGCGGACGTGCACTTGGACAGAACCACTTCGAGATGATCGCCGACGAGACGTTGGGGCTTCACCTCGGCGAACGTCTAACGCTTGGAAAGGAGACCTACACCGTCGTCGGCATCGCTACCGGCATGATCAGTTCCGGCGGCGATGGCATCGCGTTTGTGACGGCCGCCGATGCGCAGGCGATTCAATTCGACCTCCCGGGCGAGGCGGTACGATTAGAGCGAGCCGCTCGCCAGCAGCGTGGGGTGTGGAGTGATCTGGGAAAGAAACAGCCCGCCTTGCTGGAGCAGGCGTGGAAGCCCTCAGCCGAATTAGCCGCCATCGCCCGACCGCAAATCAGTGCCGTCATGGTTCGCCTGGCGCCTGGTGTCAGCGTCGAAGAGGTGGCGTCGATTATCGCTGGATGGAGCGATGTCACGGTCTACACTCAGGAGAACCAGAAGGCGTTTCTGCTCAAGGGATCGGTGGAAAAAGTCCGCCGACAGATCGGCTTGTTCCGCGTGCTCCTCACGATCATTGCGGCGATCATCATGGCCTTGATACTCTACACGCTTACGCTGGATAAGCTGCATTCAATTGCCTTGCTCAAGCTGATCGGAGCTCCCACCACCGTGATCCTCGGCTTGATCCTCCAGCAGGCGGTCGCCCTGGGCGCATGCGGCTTCGGGATCGCCTACCTGATCGGACATCGGGTCTTCCCGTTGTTTCCACGACGCGTCATCCTCACTGACGGGGACCTGGTTCAGCTTGCAGTGATCGTCCTGGGGATCTCCATCTTCTCGAGCGTTTTGGGCATCTGGCGCGCGATGCGCGTTTCTCCTAACGAAGCATTGAGCTAAGCGATGAACAATCCCCCGGCTATCGAGACGGTGAGTCTCACGAAGGTTTACGGCAGCGGCAACACCGAGGTTGTCGCCATGCGCGACGTGTCGATGCGCGTTCGCCCAGGCGAGGTTGTCGCCATGCTCGGCCCAAGTGGTGCGGGTAAATCTACGTTTCTCACCGCCGTCGGGCTCATCAATCCGCCCTCCGCGGGGAAGGTCCTGATTGGTGGGCACCTGGTCATGGACGGTCCACACGCTCACACGAACCTCCCCGTCTTTCGCCGCAAGCACATCGGCTATGTCTTTCAGAAGTCCAACCTGATTCCCTTTCTCTCGGCCGTGGAGAACGTCCAGGTGGCCTTGGAACTGAATGACTGGAACCCGAGGTCCGCCCGCAAGCGGGCGCTAGACCTCCTCGCCCAACTCGGTGTCGCAGAGCGTGCGGATAACCTGCCCTCGATGCTCTCCGGAGGGCAGCAGCAACGGGTAGCGGTGGCGCGTGCCCTGGCCAATCAGCCCAGCATCATCCTGGCCGATGAACCGACGGCCGCGCTGGACAGCTATCGCGGCCGGCAGGTGATGGAGCTTTTCGCCGAGGTGGCGCGTGAGCATGGAACAGGCGTGATCGTCGTGACCCACGACCACCGCGCCCTCGACGTATTCGACACGATCTACGAGATGGAGGATGGGACAATCTGCCAGACCGCCGTGGATAAGAGCTCTTGACGGCCCACGTACTCGGTAGCGCATGACCGGTTTGCACGACGAAGGCAACACCGATGTCCCGTGTGCTGGACGTCCTCGTCAGGGGGGGCATGTCCTTGATCGTGCGGCAAGCGAGCGGTCGCGAGTTGGCTCCATCGCAGATCCTCCCAGGCTCGGAGCACAAACAGACTGCCCCCATGCGCACAAAGCTTGCTCGAACAGGT
>JBDKTH010000922.1:0-11701 GCA_039680305.1 Thermoguttaceae bacterium
GGCCTTGGCATTACTGACAAGCCTTGTAGCCCTCTTCTCCTCACAACGGATTGAGGGGTTGATGCACCGTGCGATCAACGATCACTTGCCGAGCAGAGGGACGGGATCTCTCGGTGGTTCGTGGTCGAGTATGGCACCTATTGTGGGATCAAACGGATTCATTGTCCGTCGCGCGGGCCTATGTCCGGCCTAGCGAGGTTGTACTACCCTGGTCACCACAAACAGCCATCACAACAAGGCCGCCAAGCCGGTCTTTCTCTTCTTGGCTTCGTACACCAAGGGCTTGGCCAGGGGGGGCACCGCATGGTCGTTGACGAACTGGGCGAGCCATTCTGGCTTGAACCGGATCGGTCCCCGGTCTCCGATCTGGACGTACTTGATCGTCAGCCCATCAACCGGCCCCCCCCCGGCGCTTGGACCGGTCCACGTTCCGCCGCAACGAGCGGACACTGAGGCCCATCCACCGGGCCGCTTCCTTGATATTGAGCATTCCCTCGCTCATTGATGAATCCTTCCATCCAGCGTCACATGCTGTGCCGTAAGCCAAAAGTGCTGCCTGCGCATCTCCCTTGCCAGGAGATCGCAGTCTCTTGTTGATGTCCCAGATCATCCGCCAGCGATGCAACGAGTGTAACCACCGTTGTCTCCAGCTCAAGTACGGGATCGACGCGTCAGTACTGTATGGGGGTCGAGGAAGCCTGAGGGCAACCGAAGCTTTGCCCTGGCGTTCTCCCGCACCGTCCAGTCGATGGCCACGTTTCGCCGCACGTTGGTCCAGCAGTTTGGCGGCGGTGACCTTCAACTCGCTAAACCCCATCGCCTGGAGGACAGGCATGAAACGGTGAAGCAGATTGTTGAATCCGGTCAAAACGGCCTGTTAATCGCTCGTGCGTTACTGGCCGATCGGCATGGGCTCGGGACGCCCGTAACCAGCCGTTTCACGATCGCCCTGGACCGCTTCCAACGATCCGATGGGCAATGCCCCATACACCAGGGAGCATGCAATTGCACCGAAGTAGCGGCGAGGCCACCTCTTGCCAAAAGCGTAGAAGCGATTAGACTGAGAACCAGTGAGGGGTAACCCTCACTACTTCTGCCCTTGTTGGTCCCTGCCCCGCCAACAAGGGCTTTTTTGTTGAGGCTCGGCGCCCACGAGCCCCGACCAGCCGTTGATGCCTTCGCTTAAACCAAATCATTCTCCCGCCGGGCGACCTTCCCATGCTTGTCGCCATGCCACCAGCCTGTACCGCAGATGCCGTTCGAGGCGAAGCATCGCTCCTCGCAGAGATCGCCATGCACCTGGCGAGGACACGGGCCGCCGAACTGAAGTCCGTTGAGTCGCCACTATGGCACGTCCTCTCAAACAGCCGTCAACCTTCCAATTCCATCGCGCGCGGAAACAGGATGTTGTTCTCCAAGTGGATGTGCTGGTGCAGGTCGGCCTCCAACTGTTGGAGTTCGTCGTACATTGCGGCAAAGGTGGGGCAGGCGTCGTCAGGCAGGCGGTAGTTGCCGGTCACCTGGCGAAGCATTTCCAACGTCCGGCCGGCGCTATCGTGTTCATGCTCCATCTGGTGGATGGGGCTCCGAACCGTGCCGAAACAAGTCAATGGCAGGGAAGTGCTCTGGCCTCGAGCATGAGCTTCGGTGGCGACGATGTAGGGGAAGAGCGTCTGCTCTTCCTTCATCAAGTGCTCACTGAGTTCGGCGTCCAAGGCCTCAAATAACCCTTGCACTTGGCGTAGCATCTCCCCGTGCTGCGTTCCGTGGGCAGCACGCACTTTGGAGACGAGAGCCCGAATCCGCGGCAAAGAGTCCTTGGTGTACGTATGATGGACCTGGAGAATGTGGTCGACTAACTCGCCAAGCGACGTAGCGTACCAGTCTGGCATGCTCGTTTCAAGCGAGCCGCCCCGTGCCGCAAGAGAAGTCTCCAGGTCGGCAACGAGCGTTGGCAACTCCGCACCACTCTTCTCCGCAACTTCCCGTAGGCTACGCCCTCCGCCGCAGCAATAATCGATTCCATGCTCCTCGAACACATGGCGAGTCTGAGGGTACCGACCCACCAATTCTCGAACCGTCGTGCCTGCATCAATCGCAACAGTCATGGGACAACTCCTTCGTTGAGCATTATCTCTTGAAAGCAGCGCGACCGAGCCCCGGTATCAGCAACTCGATTCGCCTACCAGCATCCTATTCCTCTTCCTCAATTTCGATCGCCGACCCGGGGCACTGGTCGGCAGCTTCCCGATAGCTCTCCTCGGCCCCAGGAGGGACGGAATCGATCTTCGTAACCGCCTTGCCGTTGTCCGTCATTTCGAAGACTTCCGGGCAGATGTCCGCGCACAGGCCACACTCCGCGCAAGAATCTGGATCCACTTCTGCTTTCACACGATCCTCCTTTCTATGTCAGCGACCGTGATTTGACAGCCTCTCCACAATTACCCCGCAAGACGCGGTTGCTTGGCAAATGGTCAACCCACATCTCGCACCAACCACGGGTTACGTGCTTCATGGCCCCTTGGTGAGAAACGCGGGTCGTGGTCTCGGGCTCTGGTCGCCATGTGTCATGCGCCCCCCCATCGAGTGCCGTATCCGGTTCACGACTTTCTCGCCACTTGGCATCAAGCTGGGAAAGCTGTGTAATTCCGGCAGGATTTCGACTCCCCGCCCGCTGAGCGCGAAACTGGCCAACCGGACACGGCACTAGCGATATGCGGTCGAACGACTTCGCGAACCACCCCAATGGATTAAGAAGCGAGCGTTGACTGCAATCGGCTTATTTATATAATTGCCTGCGATAATTGTCAATAAGCAGGCCGCTAATGCGATAACCGCATGCTATTACGGCGTACGAGTCCGATCCTCCCGTGGCAAGGGTGACTTGGACATCGGCGATTCACCTGGCGAGCCCTGCTCGCAACACAGCTTGCCGGGCCCAACAACTGAGCGAGATTCGAAGAGCCGCCACTCCGCGAATCGTTATCCAGTGCACCCAAAGAAGCAGCCTCAACCTTTCATTATTGGAAGGCTCTTGAATTAGCGATGGTAACACGAGCGACCAATCGTGGTATTCACGACGAGACTCGTCCCACGGGTGTGATGGCGCCTCTTGTCGAGGATGCAGACCATCATCTACCTTCCCACTGTGCCACTTGGGCTGAAACACTACACGCTCGTACGGATCGAAGCGACTGTGTGAAACAGGGGCTTTCGTCGTAGCAATTGAGCAGGAGAGCAAGTGATGCAGTACAAGGGATTATGGTTGAGCTTTTGGGCGGTTATCGGTATCTCCTTCGCGGTACTCGGCTATTATGGGCGGGAACTCTATCGCCAGGCGCCGCCGGTGCCCGATCGCGTGGTGACCACGGAAGGCAACCTGTTCTTCACGGGGCAGGACATCCGCGACGGTCAGAATGTCTGGCAATCACTTGGCGGGCAGGAGTTGGGGAGCATCTGGGGCCACGGGGCCTACGTCGCCCCGGACTGGTCGGCCGACTGGCTCCACCGCGAAGCCCTCTGGCTGTTGGAACACTGGAGTCGCGCCGAACACCAGCAATCCTATGCGAAGCTTCCGCCGGCCACGCAGGCCGAACTGCAGGCTCGCCTGCAAGGGGAAATCCGCACCAATACCTATGATCCCGCAACGGGCGACCTGCGGGTGTCGCCTCTCCGCGCGCGGGCAATCGACGCCGTTGGCCGCTACTATGCCGCGATCTTCGGCACGGCCAAGCAATTCCCGGCCGAGTTGGCGTGGCTGGCCGATGGCGGCAAGACGCCGCCCGAGTTGCGCGACGCCTATGCGATTCCCGCCAATACGGTTCGCGATCCGGAGCGTCAGCGCAAGCTCAATACGTTCTTTTTCTGGACCGCCTGGGCGTGCGGCACGGAACGGCCTCAGGTCCAAGCCCAGGCTGGACCTCTCGCTACCCCCATTGCGCCTGCGATCACCTACACCAACAACTGGCCGGCCGAGCCCTTGATCGCCAACCGCCCCAGCGGCGCGATCGTCATCTGGTCGGTTGTCAGCTTCGTGTTGCTGCTGGCCGGGATCGGTGCGCTGGCCTGGTACTACGCCACTCTGCGTAGTCGCGAGGAGGCACCGGTCGAGTTGCCCGCCCGAGATCCGCTCCTGGCGCTGCGTCCCACGCCATCGATGAAGGCCACGCTCAAGTACTTCTGGGTCGTGATGGCCTTGATCTTCGTGCAAGTGGGGCTGGGAGCCGTCACGGCACACTATGGCGTGGAGGGAGAAGGTTTTTATGGCATCCCGCTGGCCGAGTGGCTGCCCTATTCCGTCACGCGGACATGGCACATCCAGTTGGCCATCTTCTGGATCGCCACGGCTTGGCTGGCTACCGGCCTGTTTATCGCCCCGGCCGTCTCGGGCACGGAGCCGAAGTTCCAGCGGGCGGGCGTGAACTTCCTCTTCGTCTGCCTCCTGATCATCGTCCTCGGGACGCTGTTTGGCACCTGGTATGCCACACGCCAGCGCATGGGTCTGGAGGCCAACTTCTGGTTTGGCCACCAGGGCTACGAGTACGTCGACCTGGGAAGGTTCTGGCAGATCTTTCTACTCGTGGGACTCTTCCTCTGGCTCGGGCTGATGCTCCGCGCGCTGGCCCCGGCGTTCCGGCAGCAAGGCGAGCACAAGCACCTCCTGGCCCTGTTCGTCATCGCCTCGGCGGCCATCGCCCTCTTCTACGCCGCCGGCTTAATGTGGGGCCGGCAGACGAACCTGGCGATCGCCGAGTACTGGCGTTGGTGGGTCGTCCATCTCTGGGTCGAAGGCTTCTTTGAGGTCTTTGCGACCGTGGTGATCGCATTTCTGTTCACCCGGATGGGACTCTTGCAGGCGACGACCGCCACGGCCGCCGTGCTCTTCTCATCCACGATCTTCCTCTTCGGTGGCATCATCGGGACGTTCCATCACCTCTACTTCAGCGGCACGCCCACGGCCATCCTGGCTCTTGGGGCGACGTTCAGCGCGCTGGAGGTCGTGCCCCTGGTGCTGATCGGCTTCGAGGCCTACGAGAACCTCACTCTCAGTCGCGCCCGACCGTGGGTTAACGCCTACAAGTGGCCCATCTACTTCTTCATCGCCGTGGCGTTCTGGAATCTCGTCGGGGCGGGACTGTTTGGCTTCTTCATCAACCCGCCGATCGCCCTTTACTATATGCAGGGGCTCAACACGACGCCGGTCCATGCCCACACGGCCCTATTCGGCGTCTACGGGATGCTCGGCATGGGGTTGATGCTCTTCTGCTTCAAGGGCCTGACGACGCACAACGTCTGGCGAACCGGCGTACTGAGCTTCGCATTTTGGGCGATCAACATCGGCCTGGCTTTGATGGTCCTGCTTTCCGTCCTGCCCGTGGGGTTGCTACAGACATGGGCGAGCGTGGAGTACGGCCTGTGGTATGCCCGCTCGGCCGATTTCCTCCAGGACGGCCTGCTCAACGTCCTGCGCTGGCTTCGGGTCGTGGGAGATACGATCTTCACGATTGGCGTCGTAGCCCTGGCGTGGTTTGTCGTGGGCCTGAAGACCGGCTGGTCGTTGGAGGCACAGCCCGAACCGGCCCTCCAGCCCCTGGCTGAGGAATCCGAAACGCCATCGGCCTCCCGAGAGTGACCAACGGCCTCTGTGTCTATGCCAAGCGTGTTGGACGTTCGCCTCGGCGGACGCGAGCGGAGAGCTTGCGGTAGGTCCAGTCGTAAAGCCCGGAGAGACTGATCGCCAACAAGGATAGTGCGCCCAGAAGCGAGACCAGCGGGTACGACTTGCCGATCCAATCACGCACGATGCGCCCGTTGTGTAGTTCAAAAAGGAAACTCCAAAGCGGCATACGATAGCCTTGTCTCATTGCATCGGGCATGTGAAACCTGCCGTTCAGATCCGCACCGCCGATGCCGATGAGCCCTTGCTCATGTGTTGCCACAAACCGCTCGCCCGCCGGTGTCTCAAAGTAACCCACGGCCTGCCAGCGGCCAAATACGCGCCGTCCTTTCCCTGGAACATGGGGTTTGTCGGTGCTCAGGTCGATCACTAGCCCTCCATTTGGACGGCAGTCGTACAAACCACTGAAGGAGCCGATCAACAATCCACCGTCATCCCTCACTTCCATCACGTTGGTGCCCATCGCACTGATGGGCAACTGTGCCACAGCCTTGGCAAACGCTCCACGGAAATCGGCCGGGCCACGCCACAAAGCCCCCTTTGCTTCCACCAAGATCTCCTTGCGCACCGGATCGTACACCGCGTTTCCAATGCTCTCATGCCAAGGATTCTCAGGGAGAGGACCAGGCCAGTATTGCCGCGGCACCGTTATCCTCATCGCCAGGAATACCAAAGGAGACGGCGGCATGAAAAGGGTCGTTCCCGCGATGATGACCAGAAAGAGCGTTGTCCAGACACCGACGTCCAGGTGGTACTTGCACAACCATCGATAGATCCGACGCTTGGTCCTCTCTCCGCGACGTGCGTCTTCCTTGTGGCGAGGGAACCATCGTCGCACTCGTGGAAAGTACCACATGTAGATCGCCGAAACGGACAGGAATACCAGACAGGCCCCCACGGCGTCAACGATCAACCGTCCCGGTAGGCCCCAGATGTCGCCGCCGTGCAAGGCGAACATGAGCTTGACAAGGCTGATCCCCTCACTCTCGCTTTTCTCGCGGATTTCCGCGTGAGTCAAGCGAACGGGCCGGAATCGAAGGTTCGTGTCCAGCACAGATTCATAGGCACGCGAGTCGGTGAAGACCACCAACCGATCCTCCACTCGCAGGATCTTGCGGACCTCCTCCAGGCCTTCGCCCACGGCGACTTGGCGCCACGCTTCATCCGCCAAAAGGCACGCAAAGAGGCCGTTGCGTGTCGCCGCCAGTAGCCGTGCCGGGCCGTTGTCTTCCAGCAGCAAGAGATGGTTGGTGCGACGTTCAGCCCTTGACCTAGGATAATAGGAGGCCATCGGCCGAAACGTGATGCCCCCGTCCGTTGTTTTCCATACCCCCTCTGTGCCGGCAACAAACCCTAGTGACGGATTCTGGGCGGAGAACACAACCGTTCTCATGGCTCCCCGGTTCCAGTCTTCAATCCGGTACGAAGGCGGCACGAGCCACCTCGGCACGGAGAACCCACGAATCAGCGATGGGTGATTCAGCAAGATCCCCGTAGCCCCCTCTACGATGAGATAAAGGCATAGAAGCAGGCCGAGGTATCGATGCAGCCATCGGGATGCAGCAAAGACGCGTCTTAACATCTTCTTTTCGCTTTGATCATCGGTAGGCGCCACCGTCGGTGCACGCCATCAGTATTCGCCAAGCACTTTCCCGTCAGAGATGCTACCGAGATTGTTCCAAGTGGTTCGCTCCACGGTGTCGCTCACGAACCGAACGCTGCCGTCACCGAGGGCAACGTTGACGCCACCGGGATGGAAGCTTCGTGCGGCGAACCACCCGTAGGCGAATTGGCACACATCCGAGTGTTTTGGATTTGGCGGGTCGTAGGCGTTGAATGTCGTTGAGTACGACTTCCCCAGGATCCAGGCGTAACTACGATATCCCTGCCAGGAAGAGACCGGCCCGGAAGCGAGGGCGGCGACATCCGGATTCACGTTTGACGCGGGGCCGATCCACGCGACGGCCTGGTGTGGTTTCGCCGGTTTGGAGCCACCGCTGATGCCGTTGCCCAGCAGCGTCTCGGAAAACACGATTGCGTTGCTGGTGCCGTCCGTCATGTCTCGGACCCCACAGGCGGAACCGTAGTAGAACAGTCCGTCCGTTCGGTTGCGAAGGTCCCAAGATCCGTCTCGGCCGGAACCGGTGCAGACAACAACGTTCGCCCCCCGGTACGCCTGACCGCTCGACTCGTTGCAGTCGAACTTCGTAAATAGATCCGTTTGGCCGTCGGAGGGGCACCGAAACATCGCGACGGGCGTGCGGGCGGCCACTTCATTCGCCGGGTGGATCGAACCGCCAGAGTAGATCGGTTGTCTGAAATCGATCAAGTTCTGCAGGTTCGCCTGCTCGGCGAAGGGCAGGATTTGCGCCAAGATGGAGAATGCCCGCTCGCTTGAGCTTCCAATTCCCGGAAATCGGCGATGGGTATCGTGATAGTTGTGCAGAGCCAACGCGCACTGCTTTAGGTTGTTTGAGCAACTCATCCGCCTCGCCGCCTCCCGAGCCGCCTGCACGGCCGGCAACAGCAGGGCGATCAGAAGCCCGATGATCGCAATGACCACCAGCAACTCAACCAGCGTGAACGCCTTCTTGTCTCGCATGCAAATACTCCTTACCAACAGAAGCTCTTTCAAACCGTGGCAAACAACCGCCTCGAACCTCGACGGATGCGGGTCGCGTCATCTACGGCGCAATACCAGCGGCCGCAGAGCGCTTCGCTCATCGAGGAACCGCGGGTCGACGTCCAAGAGAGCTAGCTGGCGGGAGTGCGGAAGACAGACGGAATGGCTGGCTAGCATGAATCGCGGCGATTACTGATAGGGTCTCGTCGCGTTCAGAGAGCGACGTCATTGATCCGGTGGGGCATGACGCATGAAGGAGTATCACGCCACCGTTCATCAATTGAGATTGAGACTCAATGTCAGCTCGTGCAGGCAGTATACTGGGCTGTCGCCTTGTGTCAACTACCGGCGACGAAAATCCAGGCAAACAGCAAACTCGCTCTGGAGTGAAATAGCCGAAGGGGGGACGCGGTGGGACGCCATTGACGACCGCTGTACCAGCCTGCGGGAAGTGGTCGCTTCGACCCCCTCTTCGGCCAACGGGTTGGCCGCTCTGGCCATCTGGTCGGCCTCCTTGACGCCCTGAAGGTTGCCTGACTTGCCGCTTGAAGCCCGTCTCTGACGGCCCCGGCGGCGAAGTCGGTGTTGATCTTGAGCAACTGATCGAGCAAATCATTCGCCTGCGTCTGGCTGACCAGGCACTTCTCGTAAACCTGTTTCTGAGCCTGGGCTTGCAGGCTGAGGGCCTGATCGGCGAACGCCTCGATTCGCCCGAGTTGGCTCAAGATCTCGTCACACGCCGGGCGCATTTCGTTTTCGTGGCAGGCAGATGCTTCCTTGGTGTCGTGCCTTGAGTTTGGCCACCGCGTTGTGGAAGCGTTCGTGAGGCCCTTTCATGGCCTCGATCGCGCCTTGCAGGTTCGCAAGCATGCAAGAACGTTTGTTCCCGGGAGAATGTTCCCCGGAACGATCTCTCCCACAACGCGTGTTCCTTGCCCCGTTTACGAATCGGCACTAGCTCGTTAGCCGATCAGGGCATCAAGATCTTCTGCATGACCGGCGAGCAGATGGTCAATGTCCAGAAGAATCAAGAGCCGTTTGTCGAGCTTTACCAAGCCAGTGAGATACTCGTTGCCCAACTGGGTGACCGTTGGTGGGGGCGAAGCAATCTGGTCGCGGGCGACGCGAAAGACTTCGCTGACCGCGTCGACAACAATTCCCACGGTCCGCTCGCTGACGCTGACGACCATGATCCGGCTGTCGGCCGTAGTCTGCCCTTCCGGCAAGCCAAAGCGGACTCGCAGGTCAATCACGGGAATCACCGTGCTGCGGAGATTGATTAGCCCCTTGACATAAGGGGGCGTCTGGGGGACTCGGGTGATCTCCCCCATCAAGATGATCTCACGAACTTTGGTAATCTCAATCCCATACTCTTCGTTTGCCAACCAGAAGCTGACTAACTGGATTGTTCCGGCGGCCTCCGTCGTTCTGACCTGAGCTGTCAGGGCGTCGTGAGCGGCAGTTGCCATCTTCGGGATCTCCTTTCGTGGATGGAGTCTGCTGAACCATTGCTATTCTTGCGTGAAAATGCCCCGTGGCCGACATGGCGGTTTGAGGGAGAGGGAACCGCGACGTTCGGCCATCGGGGATTTGGAAAATCGGCCGTGTTTTCAGGTTGTCTTGAACCGGCCGACGATCTGTTGCAAAGCGCTGGCCTGGGCGCCCAGTTCTTCACTGGAAGAGGCCATTTCTTCGCTGCCGGCGGCCGTCTGCTCGGTGACCTGGGCCACGCCCTGGATCGCCTTGGAGACTTCGTCGGCGTTGGCCGCCTGCTGGACGGTGGCGGCGGCGATCTCGGCGATCTTCGCGGCGGTCGCTTCCACGCCTTCGATGATCTGCTTGAGCGATCGGCCCGTCTCTTCGCTCAACTGGGCCCCTTCCGCGACCCGTTGCGTCGACTCCTTGATCAGGGTAGAAATTTCCTGGGCCGCCTGGTTCGACCGCTCGGCCAGCTTGCGGACCTCGTCGGCCACGACGGCGAAGCCCATTCCATGCTCACCGGCTCGGGCCGCTTCGATTGCCGCATTCAAGGCCAGGAGGTTTGTCTGGCCGGCGATCTCGGAGATCACTTGGATGATTTCCGAAATCTGCGTCGAGCTGGTGCGGATCAACTCCATCGCCTCGATCGACTTCTGCACGGCCGAGCCGCCCTGTTCGGCCAGCTTGTTGGCGTTGCTTGCCACATCGTCGGCCTCCTGAGCATTTTCCTTGACCCCTTCGATCGAACGGGCCAACTCTTCGATCGAAGCCGTCATCTCCTCGACGCTGGAACTCTGCTGCTGGGCCCCTTGAGCCAACGTCTGCGAACTCTCGGCGATAACGCGTGAGCCCTCGTTGAACTGCGAGGCGCTCTCGGCGACCTGGCCGATGACGCCTGAGAGATCCGCAAGCATTTTCTTGATCCCCGCCGCCAACTCGTCAACGGGCTCCTTGCCTTCGACGTGAATCGTTTTGGTCAAGTCGCCCTGAGCAGCGGCCGCCGTGACCTCCAAAAGGGCATCCACCTTGCGGCGCAGTTCGTCGGCCTTGCGCTTCTCTTCGGCAGCCTGTTGGCGTTCGCGTTCGGCTTGCTCCTCTTGGACGTTGCGTTCGGCCTCGATGCGCTGGCGTTCCCGTTCGGCCTCTTCGGCTTCTCGGCGTCGCTGTTCCTCGGCCTGGCGGCGTTCCAGTTCCGTCCGTTCGGCCTGGGCCTTCTGTTCGCGCTCGGCAGCGTCCTTGACGTCCTGCATGGCCTTGGCCACGGCGACGATCGTCGTGTTCAAAGCCACCGCCATCTGGCCCATTTCGTCCTTGGTGTCGAGATCCAGCCGCTGATGGTAATCGCCCTTGGCCACTCCTTCAAGCACGTGGACGGTCTGCCCCAGGGGCTTGGCGATGATCCGGGCATTGAAGTAGCCCAGGCCCAGTGCCGCGGCGATGCCTCCGATCAGCAGAACCAGCATCGTTGTGTGCAGCTGGGAATAGGTGGCGTTTCCTTGTTCATAGGTCTGCTTCACCACCTCCTCTTTGTTCTGGGCAAGATCATTCATTGTTTTGTTCATCTTGTCCAGCCGGCTGCGAGCCTCACGCAGTGACGCGAACGCTTCCGTCTCCTGATTGGCAAGGGCCATTTCAAGGATTCGGTTGCAGAGCCCGAAGTATTCGGTAAGTTGCCCTTCGAGTTCATGGAATGTTCTGCGTCCTTCCTCCGTGACCAGTGTCTTCTCAAAGACGCCCAGATGGCCATGGATGCTAGCGACGTACTTCCCGACGCTGTCGGCGCATTGCCGCTTGCCAACTGGATCGGATTCGAGAATCGCCTGGCGGAGTTCTCGGCCAAGGGCGGTCAGGTCGGCTTTCGCGTCTTTGACGTGCGACAGCCCTTTGACATCACGATCATAGAGGGTTGTCAGCATGCCACT
>JBDKTH010000772.1:0-2089 GCA_039680305.1 Thermoguttaceae bacterium
GCAAATAGCGAAGACGACCGGCGATTGCGCGCCGGGAACGTCTCGCCCGTGATCGTACCTATCACCACTGTAAATCGTCGGCGAAAACTGAGCAATGATCGTGTGCGACAAACGAGTTAACTGTTTGCGACAGTGGCACGCCGCTGGCCTGGATGGACGCGTCGCTGGCAGTGCTTGCGGGACGCGGGGGAGGGCACGGATTTCGTCTCCCTCGAAGAATCCCGATAGCGAGAATCGACGCGACGATTCAGCGGACGCGTTTCTTGCCTTTGGGCCGCGTGAGCGGGACATCGAACGTGACGGTCTCCGATTTGACGTCGACCCGCAACTCGCCTCCCGCCGCAGGCCGAACGGTGTCTTCGGCCGAGGCGTTCTGCATGCCCGGATCAGCGGCCGCGGCCCCCGAGGCGGCTTCGACCGCACTGACCGTGTAGGTGCCCGGGTAGACCTTGGCAATCTTGTAGGCGCCGCTGCTGTCGGTCGTCCCGCGAGCCGTTCGGAATTCGGCCGGCAATCCGCCCGTGCAGTGGAACGTTACTGTGGCATTGACGAGCGGCTGGCCGTCGACCGTGACTTTGCCGGTGACGGTCGCGGGCCGGCCCAGATCCGGACCGCCGCATCCGCCGATCATGACGAACAAGCAGAAGATGATTCCGCACGAGAGAGCCGGTGTCCGAATGCCGCGCATGCTGACCCCCATGGCAGAAAAGCCTTGCTACACTGATTCATCCATTATCCTAGATCGATCCTTTTCCGGTCGGCAACCCACAATCGCGGCTTTTTGTCCTGAAAACGCGCATGCATCGCCGGCCATCTTCGTCGCGTCGGGCTACCAAGTTCTGGGCAGAGCGAAGGTCTGGCGAGAAGGCTCAGGGCTTAACCACTCCCCTTCGTCGCCCTTGGGGGATTCGCCTTGACCGCGTCTGTTCCTCACGAAACAATGAAGGCTTGCACGCATTGTACTGGGCGCGGCTCGAAGAGCAACGCCGGCAGCCGCGATCGACTCACTCCAAGGCAAGACGATGACGCTCGACACGGCTATTCCGTTTTTGTTGGTTTCGCTGGTGGCCACGGCGACCCCCGGCCCCTCGGTGCTGTTCATTCTATCGGCCGGCCTGACGAGTGGGAAACGCGGGTACGTGCCGGGGGCAGCGGGAATCCTGACGGCGGATGCCCTCTATTTTCTTCTGTCAGTGGTCGGGCTGGGAACCTTTCTCCTGGCCTCGTACCATTTCTTCCTGCTCGTGAAATGGGCCGGCGCGGCGTATCTGATTTGGCTGGGGCTGCGTCTGTTGTGGCTGGCGTTTGTCCGGGCCGAAGGCATGGCGATCGACGCCGCCAAGGCCCCCACACAAACCCGCTGGTTCTCCGGCGGTTTCATGCTCCACGCGGCCAATCCCAAGGCCCTTTTGTACTTTGGGTCGATCGTCCCGCAATTTCTCCGCCCCGCGGAGCCGCTTCTTCCCCAGATCGCCGCTTTGGGAGTGATCCACCTGCTGACGGCCCTTACGGTGGTGGTGGTCTATGGATTTTTCGCCAGTCGGCTTCAAGCCTGTGCGCACAACCCTTGGTTTTCGAGATCACTGCATGGGGTATCAGGGACGATGTTGATCGCGGCCGGCGTAGGGCTGGCGTCGATCAAGCAGAAGAGTTAGCGAATCCCATGTACGGAACTCCGCCCGAGGTCGGGACGACATGCCCCGGCTCTGAGGGGGCCACACGCATCAAGGTGGTCCAGCGATGCCTGCGCGTCGCTGGACCACCTTTGATTGATCGACTGACTACACGAGCTTGGTCAGTCCGGGGACGGGCACGGGGTAGGTGCCATCCGAGCCGGCCTTGGCGGGCGGATCCATGTCCCAACTGCACGCCTCCGGGCCAAGCCGCCATTTCGATTTCACGGCATCCTCCCAGGTGATCTGCTGGCCAGTGTAGCAGACCATCGTGCCGAGGATCGACATCATCGTGCTGCGGGCCATGTAGTTGCCGTTGTTGACCGGCTGGCCGCGACGCACGGCGTCGAACAGGACCTTGTGCTCGACGTCGTACATGCTTTCCTTCGGGCCTGTGTACTGCCAGTTGGTCTCGC
>JBDKTH010001309.1:0-13281 GCA_039680305.1 Thermoguttaceae bacterium
CCTGCGACGTGCCCCAACTGGAGGACGCGACTAAGACCGAGTTCACCTCGGATCGCCCCTCGCAAACGTGTGCCACTGCTTGCCTGGAGGGCGCGCCGTGCAGCGACTCCGTTTCGTCTGGATCTTGGGAGACACTGCTTGCCCTCCAGGCAAGCAGTGGCACACCGCCTCAACCGGATGAACCAGACAAGCGCCAGCCGGCACCCGTCGACGCGACAATCGACCAGGCCGAGGAGCCCGTTTTGCAACGTAGCTCCCGAGAGTGGCCGACTTACGTCGAATCGTCGCGTTCGAACTCCTTGCCTCTCAAGCGTTTCGCGATTTTCGAAACATCCACCGTTTTTGCTCAAATTCAATCGGGTCGCGCACGGAAAAGCAAACGCACCGCGCATGGGGGGAAACCAGCGGTCCACGCCGCCCTCCAATCGAGGGCCCGCGGCGATCCGCGAGCACCCCCGGACACCGCGAATGTCTACTCGATGTGGAGCGTCATCCCCTCGAGCCAGCCCGGAGCCGCCTTGGCCGCGATGCGTCGGTTCAATTCAGCTGTCCCCGCCGGCCTATGGCTGGTGGCAAAAAGGGGATGGTATACTGGTCGTCAACACCCTCCGGGCCATGGGGCCAAGTCTTCAGCGTAGAGGATCGACTCGGTCATGTCCGACAAACAAAGCTGGTCGCGTCGCGAACTGTTGCGTGCCGCCGGGATCACCGGCATGGGCACTTTCCTGAGCACCTCGGCAGTAACCCCCGAGGGCCAACCGCTTCAAGCGGCCGAGCAACCGGGAGCGAGCGTCCAGGGGGCCGTGATTCGCGAGGAGCCCCGCGAGACCCCGATCGTGGCCGACTGCGACGTGTGCGTGATCGGCGGCAGTTGCACGGGCGTGTTCGCCGCCGTGGCCGCGGCCCGGCTGGGAGCGAGCGTTTGCCTGGTGGAAAACGCCGGCTACTTCGGCGGCGTGGCCACCATTTCGTTGGTCAACATCTGGCACTCGATCTTCGACACGACCAACAAGCGGCCCGTCATCGGCGGCCTGACCACCGAAGTCGTGGACCGCTTGAAGAAGCGGAACGCCGTCAACGTCCACGAGCCCAATTCGAGCCGGTACTTCGTGTTCAACAGCGCCGAACTGGCCATCGAGCTGGACGAACTGGTTCAGGAAGCCAAGGTCCGCCCATTCCTCCACACCCGGTTCGTCGCGCCGATCGTTCAGGACGGCCGGATCGTGGCCGCGGTGATCGAGGACAAGACGGGCCGCCGGGCGATCCGGGCAAAGTACTTCGTCGACGCCACCGGAGACGGCGACCTCGTGGCCCGGGCCGGTTTGCCGACCCGCAAGGATACCGAGCTACAGCCTCCGACGACCTGCGGAATCATCCTCGGACTGGACGAGGTGGCCAAGCAGAACAAGGGGTTTGACCTGGGCCGGGCCGTGTTCGACCCCAAGCATCCCAACGCCCTGAAGCACGGATTCCTCTGGAGCGCCGAGGTGCCCGGAATCCCCAAGGCACGCATGGTGGCCGGCACACGTGTGCACGGCGCCGACTGCAGCGACGCCGACCAGCTCACCCGGGCGGAAATTGAGGGCCGGCGCCAGCTCCGGGCGATGTGCGACATCGTCCGTCAGAACTACACCGGCGGCGAGTCGATCGGCGTGGCCACGATTCCCGCCCGGATCGGCCTGCGTGAAAGCCGCCATGCCGAGTGTCTGCACACGTTGACCGAAGCGGAAGTCCTCGGCGGCGTCCGATTCCCCGACGCAATCGCCAACGGCACCTACCGCGTGGACATCCATTTCCCCGACCGCCCCGGGCTGGTGTTCCGCTACCTCGACGGCGTGGAAGAATACGTCGTCCCCGGCCAGCCGACCAAGCGCACGCGCTGGCGCGAAAAGACGGCCGAGAACCCGACCTTCTACCAGATCCCCTACCGCAGCCTTGTGCCCCGCGGCGCAAAGAACGTCCTCGTGGCCGGCCGACTGCTGGACGCCGACCGCGGCGCGTTTGGCGCCACCCGCGTCATGGTCAACTGCAACCAGATGGGCCAGGCCGCCGGCACCGCCGTCTACTTGGCCCTTCGTGACAGCCTGGATGTGGCCAACGTCCCGGTGGAAAAACTCCGCACGACCCTGCAAAACCAAGGGGCCGTGATTGTCTGAAAACAACGCGGACGAGTTGCGGGGCCTCAGTCACGCAGGTTCCGCAGTTCCTCCGCTGACAGCGGACGATGCTGCTGGAGTTCTTTGACGGTCTTCCGCACTCGTTCGTTGGGATGGAACGGTTTGAGCATCGCCTCGGTGACGTCGACCAACTCGGCCGAGGGCGTTTGGTAGACAACGTCCCACTTGGAGACGATCACGTCCACTCCCGCCTCCCGGGCAATTGTCGGAAGCTGGTCCTTGATCGTTTCAAGGATGTTGGCCACCGAGGCCGTGCCAAAGCCCTGCTGGTGGAGTTGCGCCTGCCCGGCCTTGCCTTCGGCCTCCAGGCGTTTGACCCTTTCCTGGTCGCCAGCGGCCTCGGCCTGCCGTTTCTCCTCCATGAGCCGTTTGATACGTTGATTAAAACCCTCGGAACCCGCATAAGCCACGGCCACCGCCCGTGAATCGAAGACCCCGACCCGCAGTTTACCAGGCTCTGCTTTCCCCTCCGCCCCTTGGGCGCGAGCCGCAGCCCCGAATCCCGCAACCATCGCCACCAACACCATCGTCAGGACAGTTTTCACAGCCCACACTCCTTTCTTCGAAACCGACAGAATGTCACAGGCATGAACGACTCCCACACCTCTCATAGGCGACACCGCTGCCGGCATATAACGCGCCCCGTGGGGATTGTTCCGGCAGGCCCTGGGGGCTATTGTGGCACGCGACTGACCAACGAATTACGCCGGGCCCTCGCAAGAGACTGCCACGCCAGCGGCTTGGAGCGAGGCTTGCAGCTTGGACACGTCGACCTCTCGCGGACTCACGTGCTGGGCCACGCACATCGCCGCGGCGGTGCCGGCGGCCTGGCCGAGGGTCATCATCGTGCGCGACAGGCGGCAGCTCGAAGCGGCAATGTGGGAGAAACTGGCCGCGCGGCAAGCGATCAGCAGATTGCGAATCCCCCGAGGAAGCAAGCAGCGATAGGGCACGCCGTAGGCCCCGTTGGGCACCTCGTAGAGCCGCCCCTTGTGGCCGTGGAGGTCAACGGCATGGTCGGTCAGGGCGATCAGATCGGGGTGCTTCTGGTTGCGTGCCCCGGCCTGGCAGTCGTGCTCGGTGAGCACGTAGTCGCCCAAGATCCGCCGCGACTCGCGCACGCCGATCCGCGGGGCCACGCCAACGATCGCCCACGTGGCATACCCCTTGCCGTCGGTGTAGCGAGTCCACGGCAGCCCACGCTTCGGATCGAGCGTCTGGAGCCAGTGGAAATGCTCGACCACGCGGCGGTGGGCCTCATCCATCAGATGGCCGTAGTCCTCATACAGGATCGCGTTGCCGTTGAGCATGTCGACGGCATTGAGCACGTGGTCGCCGTTGGGCATGACCATGATGTGCACCGACCGCGGACAGAGCCCCTCGCGGATGTCGGGCGGCAGGTAGGGCTTCTGACGCACCCCCGTGTCCGTGACCCGGTAACAGAGCGTCAGGCCGTTGAGCCGGAGTTCGGCCGTTTCTGGGGCCGTGGGCTCCTGGTAACGCGACTTGGGGTCCTCGCCCAGGTGGAACTCGCAGCCAGCGTCAACGGCGACGTCGCCGTCGGCCGTGCTGTCGATGAAGACCGGGGCCTCGACCCTCAGGTGCTTTCCATGGAACCAGGCATCGACGGCCGTGATCCGGTCGCTCTGGACGTGCGCCCGGTAGAACGTGGTTCCCATGAGCACGCGGCAGCGGCCGGTGGCTTCCAGCAGACGCCGGGCAACGAGGTTGAGCACACGAGGTTCGAACGGCAGCCCTTTCCCGCCGCGTCGGACCGCGGCGATGCGGTAGTCGGGATAGGTCACGCCCAAGGGGTCGGCCTGCATGGCCATGTAGAGTTCGCGCGGGAGGCCATCGGCGCCGGCGCTCGGCTCCCAGTTGGAAACCCAGGCGTTGGTCGACGTGCCGCCGACGATCGACTCGCGTTCCAGGAGCACGACCTGGGCCCCGGCTCGTGCCGCGGCCAGTGCCGCCCCCAGCCCACCGCTCCCGCCGCCGACCACGCAGACCTCGGCCTTGAGCGTCTCGCTCGCCGTGCTTCCCGCGGATTCCGCTCCTCGGGCCAGCGTGGGAACGCCGCAACCGGCCAACGCGGCCAGAAATGCCTTGTTCGCCGTGCGTCGGTCGAATGCCATTGTCATGACTCTACTCCTGAGACTGCAACTGGTACTTGTGGTCGACGGAGACAGAATACAGTGTTAAACGAGGGACGGTCGCACGGCAAGAGGGGGAGCATCTGCGGCGACGACAAAGGTCAGGCCTACCAGAAAGCGCGGGCCGCGAACCTCGGAATCCCGAATCCTTAATCTCCGTCCTTGGGATAGAACTGCACGCAGACGGCGGTTACGGTCCAGGTTGGGTCGTAGTAGACGGCTACGGTCCAGTCTTCTTCCGCCGCATTTTGGAGCAGCGACGGCGCCTGAGGCGTTTTCTTGGGATCGACCAGCAGCCAGGGTGGACAGGGATGCTCGCCGGGGAAAAGCGGTGCGATGGGCCGAATTCGGACGAGGAACTGGTCTGAAGCGCACAGTGCGCCGATCTTCCCCACGGCAAGCAGTTGGGGTAGTAGGATCGGAGGTGAGGCCGGCGGTTTGGCCTCCGACTTCGATTCCGCTTTGTCTCCGGCCTTCGTTCCCGCCTGGGAGCCCGTTTGGGGCCCCGTCGAGGATTCCTTTGGAGCACCGGTCGAGGAGCCCGCCTGAACGCCGGATTGCGTGGGAGTTGTGTCCTGCGCCCAAGCGTTCGAGGCAAGAAGGGCCAAGGACAGGAGCCAAGTGAGAGACGTGCGTGGCATCGGTTGTTCCTCCGGGTGCTGAACATCAAGGGTAGGCTTGCGGCGAACACGGCCCGTCAAGAGGCCCGCGAGATTCTAGAGCTCAAGAGACGCGACCGGAGCGGTGAGCCGCGCCGCACATCGGCGTGCTCGCGGGACGCGTGCCTTCGCCGCCAGCAGGCACCCCTTTCCGAGGTAAACCGGACACTCAGGCCCGGCGCGTTCGCGCGTTGGCCGCAAATCCGGCTCGTCGCGCCCGCCCGAAATCGCATAATTCACCCCCCAGTGGCCCGTGTTACCCTAGACTTTCGGGCAAAATGTGCTATAAATGGGGGAAGTTCAATCCTCTCGGCATAGGCCATTGGATTACTGCCAGGTACCAATGGCTTTCTGAGGACGCAGCCCGCGTCTATCTCATCGGTCCTGGAACATCCCGAAGGGACCCTACATGTCGTTCCAAGAGCTGGGGCTTTCCGCGCCCATTCTGCGCGCGGTCGTTTCTGAAGGTTACACTACTCCCACCCCGATCCAATCCCAAGCCATTCCCCACGTGATGGCCGGGCGCGATCTGCTCGGCTGTGCCCAGACGGGCACGGGGAAAACGGCCGCCTTTGCGCTGCCCATTTTGCACCGCTTGACCAACGCCGGCAATCCGCCCAAGGGAAGCGGTCGGCGGATTCGCGTCCTCGTCCTCGCCCCGACCCGCGAACTCGCCCTGCAGATCGGCGAGAGTTTCCGGGCGTATGGCAACAACACCGCGCTGCGTCAGACGGTCGTCTATGGCGGCGTCAGCCAACTTCGGCAGACCCGCGCCTTGCAGCACGGCGTCGACATCCTGATCGCCACTCCGGGCCGGCTGGTCGACCTGATGAACCAGGGGTACATCGACCTGAGTTCGGTACAGACGTTTGTGCTGGACGAAGCCGACCGGATGCTGGATATGGGCTTCATGCCCGACCTGCGGCGCGTGATCGCCAAGCTTCCCACGCGGCGTCAGACGCTCATGTTTTCCGCCACCATGCCGGATGAGATCGCCCGACTGGCTGAAGCGATTCTCCAGAATCCCGTGCGAGTCCGCATTGCGACGGCGAAGCCGGCCACGGAACTCGTCGAACAGTCGGTGGCCTTTGTGCCCCGGGCGGAAAAGACGCGACGGCTGGCCAAATTCCTTACGACCTACCCGATCACCCGCGTCCTCGTGTTCACCCGCACCAAGCACGGGGCCGACCGCGTGGCGCGGCAGTTGCAGCGGGTGGGGATCGAGGCCGACGCGATCCATGGCAACAAAAGCCAGGGCGCGAGGCAGCGGACACTGGCCGACTTCAAAGAAAACCGCACCCAAGTGCTCGTGGCCACCGACATCGCGGCCCGCGGCATTGACGTGGAGGGGATCTCGCACGTCGTGAACTATGAGCTGCCCAACGAGCCGGAGACCTACGTCCATCGGATCGGCCGGACCGGTCGAGCCGGGGCCTCGGGAATCGCCGTTTCGTTCTGCGATGTCGAAGAGCGGTCCCAGTTAAAGGCCATCGAACGCTTGATTCGGCAAACGCTGACCGTCGATGCAGAGCTTTCGGTGGACTACGTTCCGCCGCGCAAGCCGGAAAACACGGCGGAAGAGGCTGTTCCGCAAGACCGCTCCCGCCGACGGCGTGACAACGGCGCGCGGGGAACTCCGCCCGCCGCTGGCAACCGACACCACGACAGCAACGGCCAGCCCCCGCGGAAGCGACGTCGTCGGACGAAGTTCGCCCCACAGCGGTAGAGCATCGCCGGGCCTCGCAAGCTCGTCGCCGCTCTACGGCTCGTTAAGAGTCTGTTCTGAAAGCATTACCCTCTCCCGCTCGGCGGGCGAGGGGAGCTTTCGGAATCGCCCAAGATCACTGGAATCGCACGTATTCCGGACCGAGATGGGCCGGCGAGCCGAGGATCCACCGAAAACCGTCGGTCGTGGTCACGCCCTTGCCCTTAAGAGACTCGCCGTAGTCGAAGCCGTTGAGCGACACGATTCCGCACTCCTTGTGTCGTTTGGCCGGCGAGTTCTTTTTCAGGTGTTCGGTGAACGCCTTCATGCAATGGGGGCAGAAGCAGCCATGCCACTCGGTGCCTGCCGTGCCGTTGTAGTCGTCGATGTGCAGCCCTTCGACCTTCGCCGTCATGTCCATCCGGACCTGCCACTTGAGATACTCCCGATAGCCCGGGGCGTTGGTGCAGAACCAGTAGGCCGGATGGCCGTCCTTGTGCTTCTGGTCCCAGAGCCAGGGAATCGTGATCGGTTTGCCCTCGATGTTCAGGCAGAGGCGGTCGCGCCACTTCGGGTCGAAGTCGATCATCCGAGCGAAGCCCGTGCGGAACGCCGCGTCCTGGCAGTATCGCATGCCCAGGTCGTGGGCGTCCTGGACGCGGTTGCGGAATTCGACGATCGGCTTGACGTCATCCTTCCCCGCCATCCCGCCCCAACTGACGACCGTCGCGTCGTAGATCTCGCGGATCACCTTCTTCGCCCCCCCATGAACACGACGTCGGAATGCTGGATCGCCTTCTCGGCCGCGAGGGAATCTCCTGGCATGGCCAGCGTGTCGAGCCAAGTCGCCAGAAGCAATATTCGCCAAGTGCCGTTGATTCGGTACACCCCCGCGTTCATCCCCAGATCCCCATCTTGGTTGTCGTTCGGTTCGGCGTGACCGTGCCCTGAAGGCGTCCAGGCACGCGAGTTCTCCCATTACCAACACCATCGGGGGGCTTTAGCCGCGTGGAGGATTATAGGCTCCTTTGTCACTTGTGTGCGATTGTTTGCCACACCCGGCAAATAGGTTGGCAGCCAACGTGATTTGGAGTAGACTGGGCATCGTGAAGGTCTCTATGGATTCCATTGAGAGGAGGTCCTGATGCATGCCAGCGTTTGGGCTGCGCTAGCGATCGTCGGCCTGTTTGCCATGGAAAGCCTAGCGGTGACGCCGATTCCGCGGGCGTACTACGACTTCGAGCAGATCGACTCGGGGAAGTTTTTCCGCAATGTGGCCAACCCGGGAGTTTTTGACGGCTATCTGGGCCTCTCGTCAACCGATACGGCCCGTCACCCCGACATCGTGCCCGGCCTGCACGGAAGCCTCCACGCGCTGAAGTTCGACAGCTCCGACATTGCCCGCGTGCCTGGCCTGGTGACGGACGCCAACCACGACCGTCTGGACGAGGACGTCTTCCGCGGAGCATTCTCGGTGTTTGCGAGGGTCGACCCGACCAACGTCGCCCAGATGCACATCTTGAACGCCGATCGCGGTCCGCTCGACACGATGGTGCGCGGCTGGTACATGGACTTCTCCAACAGTGAGAAGAACACCAATGGCGAATACCTCTTGAACCCCCGCTTCAGTGCCGGGGGCTCCGGGGTGTACATCCACGCGACTGGAAGCGAGACGACCAACTACAAGAACGTCGAAAGCTTCGCGATCACTTGGCTCCCGGCGACCATTCCGGGAAGCACGATGGATGGGTTGATGCAGATCTACATCAACGGTGTGCTCTACGCCGGGAGCTACCACAAATCGGGCACGATTGTCATGAACGAAGCGGGCTTCAACCTCGGCTACGATAACCTTGTCTCCTACGGCCAGGGCATTGTGATCGACGACATCGCCGTCTGGGACCGCTTCCTCACCGCGGCCGATATGCAGGAACTCCACACCCAAGGAGTAACCCTCCCCGAACCGGGCGCCTGCGTCCTGGCGACATGGGGCGTCCTGACGCTGGCCCTGATCCGTCTACTCAGCCACCGGATCTCGCCACAAAACTGATCCGACCGTTTTTACCGGACCTGTGAAACCGCCGCCGGCGCGGTTTCATGCCATCAGCCGCCGCATGCTTTGGCGATCGGCTATCGCCGGAGTCTAGACTTGCCGGGGCACGTCGTCAAAGACGTCTGTTTCCAAGGAGGCCGGCATGTCGCGGCAACGATGGCTCGGCGTGGGATTACTCTGGCTGTTCTGCTCCGTGGCGGATGCGGCGACTGAACCGTCCGCGGCGACGCTCTACTGGCTGCCCTACCCGCCGGGCGAGGAGTTCCTCGTCGGCCAGGGCTACCTGGACTTTCCGACCCACGAGGGGCAGTATGCCGTTGACTGGCTGATGCCCGAAGGGACGCCGATTCTAGCCGCACGCCGAGGCGTGGTCGTGGAGGCAGTCGACGTGTTCTCCAAATCGGGCCTGACCGACGACATGCGTGACAAGGGCAACCGGGTGGTCGTGCAGCACGACGACGGCAGCTTCGCCCTCTATTACCACTTGCTTCATCAGGGCATCAAGGTGAAGGTCGGGCAACAGGTCAGCGAAGGGCAGGAACTGGCCCTATCCGGCAACACGGGTTACTCGGCTACGCCTCACCTCCATTTCATGATCTATCGGCAGACCAACGGCGGCATGGAATCGTTTCCCGTCCTCTACCGTTCGGGAACCGACGAGCCGTTTACCATCGTTCGCGGCGCCAAGTACCGCGCCCCAGGCGGGAGTCCCAAACCCGAGGAAGGCCCGCTCAAAGGCATTCGTGGGACAGGGCAACTCTCCTCCATCCGTCCGCAACTGGTGGCCTTGGTCAAACAGGCCGGCTCTCCGACGGAGGCCGCCGTGAAGCTCAAGGCCCATCTGTTCGAGAATCGCGTGGCCTATCACGAGACCTACAAGGATCTCTTTGCCAAAGCCCAGACCAGCGACAAGACGGCGATGAAGGAACTCCAGGATTTCTTGGAGGGGATGGATCTGCAAGCCCAGCCCGAAATCGCCCGACTCCTGATCGATCCGCAGACCGAGACCATCGCGGGCGAAGCGATGAACATCTGGTGGGGATTGTTCACCTTGCCTTGAGAACCTGTAACACACCTCGGGCTTCTCCGGCATTGCGTCTAGGGGCATGTCGCGATGGCCAACTCGTCTTGACCCATCTCGGCCGGCGCATATAATCGCGGTCTCTCCCATCTTGCCCATTTAGCCGGAGGCTCCACACATCCTTCGGATCGGCGGATGGGGAATATAGGACAGGAAAGAGGGCAAGGTGCAGGATGCAGACCGTAATGCGCAATGGTTCTCGGAGCCTATCCGGGTGGTTCCACCCGTTGGTCTACTTTGAGGATTGGACAGCTCGGCTGTTCGAGGCGGAGTCGTTGCGGGCCTACCGGATTTGTCTCGCCCTGTTGGTAGCATTCCTGTTGGGCGTCTGCGGATTCGTGCTGGCGACCGGCTGTGCCCATCAGTTGACCAACCCCTGGGATGCGGTCGGGCTGCTCGACGCTGGCTGGCGAGTCTACCTGGGCCAGGTCCCGCACCGCGACTTTCTCTCCCATCTTGGCATTGCCTATCTCGGCTTGGTGGCCTTGGGGATCCGTTTGGCCGGCCCGTGTGGCACGGCGTTGGCCTATGTGGGCGTGCTGCCGGTGCTGCCGCTGGGGCTCTGCTGTTGGTGGATCGCCCGCCGACGGTTCGCCGCCTTTCCGGCCCTGGTCCTGTCGGCGATGGTCGGCGCCATGCCCGCCGGAACTTCACAACTGGGGATGATCCACGATTACCGGATCCCCTCCTACGCGATGCAGTACAATCGCCTCGGCTGGGCCATGGTCTCGATTATCCTGGTGCAGATGCTCCTCCCACGGCGCCGCCAGGATCAGACGACGCCGCAGCCGGTGGGCGAATACCTGATTTCGGGCGTCCTGATCGGTCTGCTGCTTCTGATCAAAATCAACTATGCACTGGTGGCGATTGGCCTGGTGCCGTTCGCCCTGTTCTGCTCGCCGCCGCGGTTCCGATCTTGGCTGGCCTTGGCGGCGGGGGTCGCGTTAAGCATCGCGGCGGTGGCCGTATTTGTGCCGCTAGATGTGCGGGCGTTTCTCGACGACCAGCAGAACATCGCCGGTGTCCACAAGGCGTCCAAGCGAATCCAGGAGTTTTGGGAGGTTTACGGCGTCAGCCAGCACCTGATCCTTGCGCTATTAGGGGTGGCCCTGTTTTTGATCCAGCCGTTTGGCCGCTTAGAGCCATCGCTGCGGCGGCGGATGGTCCTCCGTTGGTTGCGGTTCACGGTGGCCGGGGCGGTCGCCGTCCTGGTCGGCCTCGCTCTGTGTAGCACCAACTGCCAGCGCAAGGCGATTCCCACCTTCGCGGTCGGGGCGATGCTGCTGATGGAAGGCTTTTATCGGGCTCGAAAGGACTCGCTTGAAGGCGCCCCACTGCCGGCCGATGACCGCGTTCGCTGGCAGATGTGTACGTGGATCTTCTTGATCCTCGCGCTGCCGATTGTGATCTACGATGCGAAGAGCGTCAGTTACTGCTTTCTTTGGAAACAGATCAAAGCGCCGCGTGTGGCCCCGGGGGCCCGTCTCGACTCGCCGACGCTCGGCGACCTGCTGCTGCCCCCGGAGCCGGGCGAGAAAACCGACCGGGCACTGATGGTGTCCAAGATGTTTGCCCGGGGCGTCCACGGTCCCGATTTCACTTCCTACCAGTACGCCGCCTGGATGTCCGACGGCGCTACACTGCTGCGTCGGTGGACTGACGAGCAAAGCCGGATCTTTGCCATGGACTTCCTCAACCCATTCCCTCTCTTCCTGAAGCTTCCGCCTCCCCGGGGAGCGCCGTTGTGTCTGCATTGGAAACGGCTGGTCAGCGACGAGCATCGCCCTTCAGCCGAACGGGTATTCGAAGAAGTCACGCACGTTATGGTCCCGAAGACGTCGTTGGTACTGCCCTCGTTCGTCTGGATTCAGGGTCAGTACGGCCCCTACCTCCACGCCCACTATAGGCAGGTGGATGCGTCGGGGTTCTGGACGCTCTACGTGCGCAACGACCTCGCTCAGCCAAGCACACAATCAGCGACGGCCGTGAGCGTTATGTCCTCTGACAAGTAGCGAGGGACTCGCCAGGCCGTCTGCAATGGCTCTGGGTGTTCGTAAGTCCCTGGCAAATCGGCTTTTCCTCTCCGCGTCGTCCGCGTCTCCGCGTGTTCCTATCCTCGTCCTTCGGTGTGCTTCGCGATGGACGACGTGTCGGCAAAGTATCAGAATTGGTTGGAAAATGCGTTGCGGAGCCCTCCCCCCCTGCATTTAATGATGGGTGACACTCCGGCCGTCTGAAGTGGGTTTGGTTGCGCAGGGGCACGGGGAAGGGGTTAGCAGAGGCCGCTTCCGAGGAACCGGCCGGCTTTCCCCAAGTTGACACCAAGGAGAGCACAATGAACGTTTCGAACAGTCGTCCGTCGGGTGAAACCTGGTCTCGCCGCCGCTTCTTGGCGACATCCGCCGCGGGTGCAGCCCTCGGCGCCCTGGCCATGAACCGCGGGGTTCATGCCGCGGGCAGCGACGCCATCAAGGTGGGCCTGATCGGATGCGGTGGCCGGGGAAGCGGCGCGGCGGCCAATGCCTTGAAGGCTGGAACCGATGTCAAGATTATCGCCTTGGCCGATGTCTTCGAAGACCGTGTCAAAGCCGCCCGGGAAAACCTCAAGAAGCTCAAGCCGGAGCAGGTGGCGGTCGACGACGATCACTGTTTCGTCGGCTTCGATGCCTATCAGAAGCTGATCGCCAGCGGCGTGGACGTGGTGCTGATCGCCTGCGCCTCGAAATTCCATCCCACCTACATGAAGGCAGCCGTCGACGCTGGCAAGCATGTCTTCCTGGAAAAGCCGCACGCCATCGACCCGCCGGGCATTCAGATCGTCCAACAGGCTTGCGACGACGCCAAGAAAAAGAACCTCAGCGTCGTTTCCGGGCTCTGCTGGCGCTATGATCCGGGTGTGCAGGAGACGATGAAGCGAGTGCTGGACGGTGCGATCGGCGAAATCGTCGCCATCCAGGAAACCTACATGCGTTCGGCCTACCGCCTGATCGAACGCGAGCCGAGCCAGAGCGAGCTGCAGTACCAGTTCCGCAACTGGTACCACTTCCGCTGGCTCTCGGGCGACGACTGCCCGCAGTCGCTCTTGCACAGCATGGACAAGGGCCAGTGGGCCCTGCGCGAGGAAACGCCGGTCAAGGCCTTTGGCTCGGGCGGCCGCTCGTCGTGCTTCGGCCCGGTCTACGGCGACGTGTTCGACCACAGCTGCATCGTCTACGAGTACGCCAATGGCGTGCGCATGTATGCCAACGTCCGCGCCCAGAACGGCTGCTACGGCGAGGTCTCCGACACGGTCCTCGGAACCAAAGGCCGCTGCAACCTGTTGAAGAATCGTATCGAAGGCGAGACCAATTGGCAGTACAAAGGCCCGAAGGAAAGCATGTACGACGTCGAGCACAAGGTCCTGTTTGACGCCGTGCGTCGCGGCCAGCCGATCAACAACGGCAACTACATGGC
>JBDKTH010000165.1:0-2064 GCA_039680305.1 Thermoguttaceae bacterium
GAAAGCTGACGGCTGATGGCTTGGGACGCCGGCGTCGAAGACTCGGTATTCGAGGACCGTGAACGGCCCTCCTGCCCGCAAGACCCGTAACCTGATGGGTTTTGACAAACAAGATCGGTAGCACTCCTCAGGAATCTGCGGAACACTAATCTTCACTAATCTACGCTAATTGCCTTCTATCAGTGTTGATTAGTGAAGATTAGTGTTCCAAAGTCTTCCGGGGATTCGCGGAGGTCGATTACCGGTTTTGCTCGTCAAAACGCATTAGCGTTTGTGAAGCGAACCCGAAGGGAAATCGTGCGTCTCGCACTCGGTTGCTCCAAAGGGATCCGTTCAACACGTTGGTGGATCGGTTCGTGGAACACTTCTTCCGTGATTCCGTGCGACATGCCCCTTATGTCGCCGAGAATACCCACCGTATTCAGATCAATTTGCCCCAAAACGCCTCCCGCGGCGTGAACGGTTACTTCCTTTTTCTCATCTAGCGTCCTTCTTTACTGGGCTCTTCGTCCCCGTCCAGCCCCAAGTCAAGATATCCCTCGGGTACAGGCCGGCCACGGCTCTTCCATCTCTCAGCCTGCTTTTTTCGCAAAGCCAGCTCCTTTTCCTTGAGCGGTGTGAGGTCTATCCCCTTCTGCTCAAGGAATCTCGCAACTTTCTTCCGCCACTTGTTCAGTTCATGTTGGGGATCCGGACATGCGGTCACGGTCCACTCTGCCAGATCGCAATTCAGATCTCCTTTGATTCGATAGTCAGCGCCAGCCTCAAGCAGATAATAGACGCTGTCGAACCAGTTCACTTGAGCTGCGTGCAACATTGCCGTGTCGCCATTGTATTCCCGCCAGTTGAGGTCGGCTCCGGCCTTGATGATCAGTTGGAGGTTCTCCTTCTTTCTGCTTCTGACGGCTTCAAAAAGAGGCGTGGATCGATTATGCGGATGAACCAGGTTCGGATTCCCGCCATGCTGAAGGACCGTCTCCAACCAGTAGGTGTCTTGGGGCGAAGCCGCCGTCATACTCATCACCGAACTGCCATCTTTGATCGGGATATTCGGATCAGCCCCTTTCTCCAAGAGACGCAGGAAACTCGCCCTGTTCTTTTTGCAGCCTGCCCACAGGAGCGGGGTCATGCCGTCCTTTCCGATGGCGTTTACGTTCGCCCCGTCGGCGATCAGCCGATCGATCTCGGTCAGATTGCCTTGATCCACGGCGTCGATCAGGGCGAGCATCTTGGGATCGGAGTAAAAGTCCTCGGCTCGCCATCTGTCCACTCCCGTTGGACGTTCTTTCGAGTAGCAACCGGGGAACAAGCAGATCGCGAAGGCCAGGATCGACATCGCGAAGGCCGCCGGGAAACTTGTCTTGCGCATCGGTATAGTCCTCAAACACCGCAAGTCGACCAACTGAGCCCGTATTATAAACTACTTCTTCTGATACCCAAGCCCATAGAGCACATCGACCATCCTGTGCTTCGCCAGGCTTGTTCCAGCACTCACCACAGCTTGCGTGCCCGGCCCCGCCGCTCTGGCTCCGGCGTAAAGCAGGGCATATTTCTGGTCAACATTCAGAGTCCTGACAACCGCCGGGTGCCACTGGCATTCTGCCAGTGCTTTTCGGAAGCGGGCTTGCCGTTGACCTTTTCAGAGCCCCCTCAGGTCGGTCGAATCCTCGTCGGATCGTTGGGAATTACCGACGGCAAGCTTGTGGCCCTTCCTGGTCTGCGGTTGGGCCGGTGTTGCATCGCTCTGACTACCCCAGGGATGCACTGGCGCTCGCGCCAGTGGCACCCGGCGAAGGGCAACGCCCTGGTTGCAGAAGGCGTTCACCGCGCCAGCATGTTTTCACCTCTCCATCTCTCGGCCCAACGGGCCAACCGTTTTCGTGTGGCGCGGCGGGTTCACCCGACACCCGCGGCCTAGGAATGGTTGGCCCGTTGGGCCGAAGGGGAATTGAGAATGGAAGAAGGGATTATCTCTGGGCGGCGACCCGATCACCAGGGCGGTGCCCTTCGCTGGAAGAACGCCTGGGCCTTCGGCCCGCAGGTGGTTCGGCCTGCGTGCCTGGT
>JBDKTH010000264.1:0-7302 GCA_039680305.1 Thermoguttaceae bacterium
GGCTCCACCGTCCCGGCTTCAAGCCGGTTGAAGAGACGGTGTTCGTTGAGGAAGGCCAACAGAGGCAGATTGAGCCGAACTGGCAGGCTCTCGGCGCCACGACGGCTAGCGAGGAGCCGAATGCGGCTACGTCCACTTCGCCCTTCGTTCCAGACACCCCGACCATGGCAGCGTCGGAAATCGCGCAGACGCCGGAGCCCAAGAGTGCCCCATCCGAGCCCGAACCGCCCAAGCCGGAGCCGGAACAACCGACCGGCGATCAGCCCGCGATGGCCGACGCCAAGCCTGCGCCGGCCGCTCCGCCCTTGTCGGAATTCGCCTCGGCCAAGCCCGAGTCGGTCAAGCGGCAACCGGTTCCCGACGAGGCGGCGCAAGCCCGGGCCCTGGCTTCGGTCAAGCAGCTGTTTGCCAAGGAGTACGGGGCCAACCAGGCCAGTGCCCGTCTCGGCCTGGCGGCCCGGTTGATTCGCCACGCCCGCGAGTCGCGCGACCAGCCGGCTGAGCAGTACGTGCTGCTCAGCGAGGCGCGGGGCCTGGCCGAGCGTCAGGGCGACGCGGCGCTGGCCCTGCTGGCGATCGACGAGTTGACCAAGCGGTTTGAGGTGTCTGGCGCGGAGATGCGTCGCGAGGCCTTGGCCCTCTCGCTACGTCACTCGCAAACACCGGCCACGCTGGCGATGATCGCCGAATTGGCTCTCCAAGCGGCGGAATCCTCGCTGGCCGACGGCGAGTATCAAGCCTGGTCGACGCTTTTTGGACAGATCAAAGGCGCCGCCTCGAAAAAGGGCGGCTCGCCGCTTGCCCAAACGATTGACGAGCGACAGAAGCGTTTGGAGACCTTGCAGGGCGTCTATCCGGCAGCCAAAGCGGCCGCCAAGGCCCTGGAGCAAGCCCCGGACGATCCAGGCGCGAACCTGGAACTGGGTCGCTTTTACTGCCTGGGCAAGGGCGACTGGGACAAAGGCCTGCCACTGTTGGCCAAGGCGTCGCAGGGCCCCTTGCCGCCCCTGGCCGCGAAACTGGCAGCCCAGCGCGACGACGTGGCCACGCAACTGGCCATGGCCGATGCCTGGCACAGTCTGGCCAGCAAGGAACGCGGCGGGATGAAGCTCCTGGTGACCGGCGCGGCCAACTACTGGTACGAGCAAGCCATGCCCCGGCTGACCGGCCTCGATTTGGCGCGAGTCGAAGAGCGGCTGGCCGGCGAGACGGGCACCGGGCGCGAGACGCGTGCCAAAGCCCCGTTCCGGGTCTCGCTCCACGGCCTCGGCGGTCTGCCGGCCATGACGCCGAACAAGGTGACCGGCAACGTGGTGCCGGCCGACGGCTTTGCCGCCTTGCAAGGCCGATGCCGGCTCGAATACGCCCAGATCCCCGCCTCGGCATATATCCAGCATTTGGAGTTTACCTTCGCCAGCTCCTCGGGCAGCTTGAACGTGTACTACGGCGATCCGCACGAAGGGGCCCGGTTGAACTTGTGGTGGGACGACGAAAAGAAGAAGGTCGCATGCCGACTGTACTGCTATCGAGGCGGCTGGCGCTTTTGGGGCGGCCACCGGGACTTCGAGCCGCAGACCCGCCTGCGGTTCACCCTCTATGTCAGCGACAGTCGCCACTCGCTCTTCGAGGGCGACCGCGGAATCCTGGGCTGCGGGGGCCATCCGGCCGATCTCTTCCTTCGCATCCACACGGGCGACAAGACCGCCGTCACCATCCACCGGTGCGAGTTCCGCCGTTGGATATCGGCCGACGCTCAGCGGTTGCGTTGGCCCATGCCGCCATCGAAGATCGAGGCCAACTGGGGCGAGACAGCGATGCGACTTTACCAGCGGAATATCGAGCTTCGCGAACGCCCGATCTTGGCCGATAAGGGGCCGTACGTCGTCGCTACCACGGGCACGCCGATGGAGTGGGTCGAGCCCGGCAAGTACCAGCGCCCGGTCGGCAAGGACGGCAAGCAGTCGTGCGAGATCACCATCAGCCGGGGCTTCTGGATCGGCCGTTACGAGCTCACCCAGGGCGAATGGGCGTCGCTCGTGCCCGTGAACCCCAGCCGCGTAACCGGCTCGCCGTTCCTGCCGGTCGACGGCATGACCTATGAAGACGCCGCCAAATTCTGCCTCCTGCTCAATCAGCAGGAGACCAAGGCCCGCCGGCTCCCCAACGGGTACGTCTATCGGCTGCCGACCGAGGGCGAGTGGGAGCTCGCTTGCCGGGCCGGCTCCAAAGAGGATTTCAGCGTCGATCCCACGGACTTCTGGTGGGACAAGAACAGCGGCTGGCGTTCCCACGAGGTAGGCGAAGGAAGGCCGAATGCCTGGGGCTTGTACGACATGCACGGCAACCTGGGCGAATGGTGTCTGGACGCCTGGCGCGACGAACCGGAGACGCCGGTCTGGCGTCAGACCGATCCGTTCATCCCGCCCCAGTCGACCACGGGCCTGTTCCCCGCGCGCGGCGGGGCCTGGTGGGCCGGGCGCGATGCCTGCACGAGTCGGTCCCGCGAAGTCTGCCACTCCGTGCCCGGCGGCCACCGCGGCTTCCGCCTCGTCCTCGGCCCGGCCCTCCAAAGCGGCAAGTGAACCGAAGGTCGGCCACCCGATCCGTCCCCGCGCCGGGTGCCACTGGCGTCCCGCCAGTGCTCGTTGAGTTGAACCGGGCTTGCACGTCGCCCCTCCCTAACGCCTCCTCGATCGGGGAAGCCCCGAGCAGCCACTGGCTACAAGCTCGGCTCGGTGGATGGTGTCGGGTGCCGTCGGTGCTGGATCAACTTGCCTGGCAGGGGGAAGCACTGGCAAGATGCCAGTGGCACCCGGCGGGACGGCATGCCACCCTATCCGTCCCCGCGCAGGAGGCTGTAGATCTCGACGTCCTCGAACTGGTCCCACTTCTGCACGTGTTGACGCAGACGTCCCTCGTGCTGCATGCCGAGCTTCTGCATCACGCGACCGGAGGCCGGATTGCGCACCATGTGCTGGGCGAACACCCGGTTGAGCCCCAACGCCTCAAAGCCGTAACGCACGACCGCGGCCGCCGCTTCGGTGGCGTACCCCTGGTTCCAATACGGTTTGCCGATCCAGTAGCCCAATTCCGCCCGGGCGTGCTCGCTCTTGATCGATAAGCCGATGGCGCCCAAAAGCCGCTGGTCCGCCTTGCGCACGATGGCGAACACAGCCTGCGTTCCTTCGGCGAACTGCTCCTCATGGGTCGCGATCCACGCCTCGGCCATGCCGTCCTTGTAGGGATGCGGAATCAGGAGCGTCGTGGCCGCCACCTCGCGGTCGCCCGCCAACCGCTGAACTTCGGGCGCATCGTCCAGGCGAAACGGACGCAGCAGGAGTCGTTCGGTCTGAAAGCTAGGCTGCTCAGGCACGGTGGCCCCCCTTCCATTGCTTCGCGATCAGGAATACGCCCCCGACCAGGCAGCCGGTCACATAGCCAGACAGGCCGCCGACGGTCAAGGACCAGAATACAATCGAGAGCAATTCCGGGAAGGACTTCCAGGACCCAATCAGCAGGATGGCTCGCCAGAAGGTCAGCATGTACAACACAAGACACACGGCCGCTCCGACCAGATACGAGGCGAGCCTGGGCTTCTTGCCGCCAAACAAGATCGCTTGCCCCAGGCCGATCACCGTAACATATCCGACCACCATGACGAACGCCATAGCGGGAAAGTGCAGCGCACGCAGCACACCGAACAACAAGGCGTAGACCGTCGTGACGACCAGGAGGAGGCCCACGCCGAACCGTCGTGGTACGCCGACCGGGGCGGGACGCTTTCGCGCGTGCTCCGGCAGTCGCAAGACGTAGACATGGTCGCAGCGAGGCAGTCGAGGCTCGGCCCCGGTCAGTGTAAACCCGTAACTCTGGTAAAGCCGGATCGCCTCCTTGAATGCGGGAGCCGTTTCCAGCCGGATCTCCTCGAAACCTGAACTGTGGGCTCTGGCGAGCATCCGCTCCATGAGACGCCTGCCCAGCCCTTGGCCGCGAACGCTAGGCTGCAGGTACATGTGGCGGAGTTCGACTCGTTCAGGACTCACGGGGTACAGCCCGACGGTCCCGACGATTTCGCCCGAAGCGTCTTCGACCACCTCGAACATGCCGCCCGAAAGGAAGTAGTTCCTTGCCACATCTTCCAGATCCGCGTCGATACATGCCGGATCCATCGGCAGCCCATACTCGGCCAGCACGGAAGACGCGATCTCCTTGATCTTGGGGATGTCGCGAGTCGTGGCCATGCGAATGGTAGGCTGCATGGCCACCATTAGAGATTCATGTCGTCGACTTCGTCAACTAGCCGGTCCAAATTGTCTTGGTCCGTCGGCTTGGGAGCCTGCCTTTTGGCCTCTTCTTGCCGCCGCTGCTCGTCCAGGGCGCGTTGGCGTTCGGCCGCGGCGATCTCGGCGGGACTGGTCCCGCGGAAGAGCTGCGACAGGTCGAGTTTCTGGCTCTTCGAGGCCTTCGGATCGCCGGCGATCCCCGGGTCGTGGTGCTGGGGGAACATGATCGCCCCCTTCGAACAGACGCGGCTGCACGCCGGGCAGCCGGGCCGGCAGGCGTCGGGCTGCTCGGCCACCACGCGGTTCTCGGCATCCAAGCCAAACACGCCGAACAGGCAGAAATTCAGACACTCCAGACAGTTCTCGCACCGCCCATAGTCGATCACCGGATACCACCGTTGGCGGGTCGGCTCGTCCACAACCTTGATGTGCCCATTCGTGCCGGAAAGCTCCTCCACGCGGGCCGGGGGCACTGCCGCGGCGACAATCCGGGCGATCTCCTCCAGATACGGCTCCGCCTCGGCGTGCGTGCGCAAATCGAAACACCAGATCGTTCGCTCCGGTTGGTCCTCGCTCACTTTCGGCTCGTCGTAGTCTTCTTCAGGCAAGGACGACGTCCGCCCCAACCGGCCCTTGACCCCGTTCGCCTCAAGCACCCAGTAGCTTGCCCGGGGATAGAGCCAACCGAGCACGATCAGGTCGCCCGGCTGCCTCCGCAACAGTTCCAGGGCCGGCCCATCCGGGGCCAGATCATACAGATGCGGCACGACCGCCGTGGTGACGTGGTGCCACGCGGTCAACTCCGCGAGAATGGCGCCCTGAAGCTTCTCCTGCTCCGCGTTGGGCGTACGATCCTTGGAAATGATGATCGCGATCTTATCGGACATGGCGAGTGTTCAGTGAATGGTGGATCAGGATTCAGAGGCAGGTGAGTGGCCTTTCAGGAGGCGTTGGGCCAGGGGCCACACGCTTTCGAGATGGGCCAGGTACTCTTGCGGAGAAAGCAGCGCGGCGTCGCGCCCGGCAATCGACAGCAGCCAGGCCGTGTCGTAAAGGTTACTGTTCAGCAAGCTCGGGTCGGCCACCACCAGGTCGTTCAACTCCCGCACCTGGCCGGCAACCGGGGTGTAGAGATCGCTGGTGGCCTTCGAGCCCTCGATGAACCCGATCGACTGGCCCCCTTCGACCGCCGTGCCCGGCCCGACCGACCACTCCAGGTGGCGCAGGTCGCCTAGCAGTTTCACCGCGTAGGCCGAGAACCCGAACCGCCACCCCTCGGGGACCTCCACGGCCCACATGTGGTTTCGCGCATAGTGCCGGTCCGTCGGCAGAAACACCGGCGAGCGGCCCATCATGAAGACAAGAGGCGTTGGCATGGTTAGTAGGCAGTACGCGGAATGACGAATGTCGAAAGCCAAATGACGAAGGAATGACCAAATCCCAAATCTCAAATCCCAAATCTCAAATCTCAAATCTCAAATCTCAAATCTCAAATCTCAAATCCCAAATCCTTCGCCCTTCTCCCCTCACTTCTTCCCAAAACAGTACAGGCTTCCATCCTCGCTCCCAATCACCAGCCGCTCGGCGGCGACGGCGGGGGAAGCCGACAAGTGGCCGCCGGTTTCGAACTGCCAGAGGGCCTTGCCGGTCGCCAGGTCCAGGGCGTAGAGGCGGCCGTCGCCGGAGCCGACAAAGATCCGAGAGCCGACGAGCACCGGGGAGCCGTCGATCGGGCCCCGGGTGGTAAACGCCCAACGCTGCTGGCCGGTCTTCGTCTCCAGGGCATGGACCTGCTTGTCGCGCGAGCCGAAGATCACCAACTCGGGCGTCACCGCAGCCGAGGAGCGGATCGACGCGCTGTGCTTGGAGTTCTCATAGCGCCATAGGACCTTCGCCTGCTTCCAATCGACGGCCAGAAAAGCCCGCCCTTCCGAGCCCACATATGCCACCTGGCCCGCGACGGCCGGGGTGCAGCCGGTGGGCCCCTCGAGAACCACCTCGGCGGTCTGTTTTCCCGTGGCGAGGTCGATGATATGGAGCCGTCCGTCGCAGCCGGCCACAAACGTCCGATCGTCCACGATCGTCGGGCTGCAGCGGATCTGATCGGGACTCTCGTATTTCCAGGCGAGCTTGCCGGTCTGGGCGTCGAGGCAGTAGAGCATTGCATCCTGCGAGCCGAACAGCACGCGATCGCCATAGAAATTCGGGCTGGAATTGACTTCGCTCTCCGCGTCGAAGGTCCACCGGAGACGGCCGGTGGCTGCGTCGAAGCAGTAGAACCGGCCGTCCATGTCGCCGACGTACACCCGGCCCTGGCGCACCGCGGCCGACGCGCTAAAGCCCGACTCGGTCTTGTGTTCCCACTTCTTCTTGCCCGACGCCAGATCGACCGCGTAGAACGTGCCCGTGGTGGAACCGGCAAAAGCCGTCCCGTCGGCGATCACGGCCGACGCCTCAAACCCGCCCCGATCGATCGAAAAAGTCCACACGAGTTCCGGCTTCTCGGGCAGCGTGCTGGTGGCCAGCCCGGTCGCCTGCGGATTGCCGCGGAACAAAGGCCAATCGCCAGGCGCAGTTGGGGCATTCCCTTGAGGCAAAGGCGTGGCGGTCGTATCGGCGGCGGGAAGAGAATCGCCCTGGGGGCAACCTGCCAACACCAGCACTGCGACGACCATGCCCGTGCTCAGGCAACGGCGAGAAGAGCTTGGAGCGTGCTGTCGGTGGGTGGAAAACATGACGTGAAAGCGGATGAATTGGGTCTCTACCAAGGGCCCGTTCAGAAATAACTTGGACAATTGAGCTACTAGAAAGAGAGAATCCGCCGAGCCTTTGACGCTTGGCAATCCATGACCAACGGCGGATTCTCTCTTTCTATTGGGGGACTGGTGGGTTCTTTGGCAGTTTTCCCGGGAATTCGTCGTTCATCCATGAAACAACTGCCGCCACCCCCAGTGCAGACTTCCGGTGTTTTTCCACGGCAGTTGCTTCATTGGTAGCTCAATTGTCCAAGTTATTTCTG
>JBDKTH010001134.1:0-7381 GCA_039680305.1 Thermoguttaceae bacterium
TTAACGATACGACTTGCAGGCCATGCTTTCAAGGGAGCGTGGGCGAGAGTTTCTCGATCATCCGGGGCACGATTAGCGCCGGTTATGCTTGCCTGTAGAAGTCCTGAAACAACGTAATCCTCAGCACGGGAGGTAGAACACCAGACCACGTGCTGCGAACCGTCGGTGAAGAGCGTACTACCCCCTCTGCAATGGTGGCACTGACGGCAGAAATGCCCGTACACTATGCCACACTCCCTCATTTCTGCAAAACTGGCGGTTTTCTTGAGAAATAGCATCAGCCTGCGAGACCAGCACACCGGCCTCTACAATAAGCATTCATAATGCCAAGTATTAGCGAAATGGACCATTCATAATACGATGATTGTTGGTAGAATCGTTGTTTTGTGTGGATGAGAGGATGCCGCCGCGTCTCAGGTCCGTGCCAAGGAGACCGTTTCGTGAATCTTCAGCGTCCCAATGCGAATGATGCCACGCGGTCCACAAACCGTTCGCGGAGCGTCGTTCCGCAGTCGGGCCTTTGCTCCCGTTGCGTCGATGGCTGCCTGGGGAACTGCGAGGTCTTCCAGGCCACCTTCCGTGGTCGGGAGTTGCTCTACCCGGGGCCGTTCGGCGAAGTGACGGCTGGCGGCGACAAGGACTACCCGGTCGACTATTCCCACCTGAATATCCAGGGTTACGCCCTGGGCGGCAACGGTCTCCCCACGGGAGTCGGCGCCACCCCCGACACCTGTACCTTCCCTTCGGTCGATGTCAGCACCGAGTATGGCTGGGATCGCAAGGTGAAGATGGCGGCCCCGGTGTTCACTGGCGCCTTAGGCTCCACGGAAATCGCCCGTCGCAACTGGGAACACTTCGCCGTGGGAGCGGCGATCAGCGGCGTCACGCTCGTCTGTGGTGAGAACGTCTGCGGGATCGATCCTAAGTTGCAGTTGAACGATAGGGGCAGGATCGTTTCGGCACCCGACATGGACCGGCGGATCGAGACCTATCGCCGGTATCATCGCGGCCTGGGCGAGATCCTCGTCCAGATGAACGTGGAGGACACGCGGCTGGGCGTGGCCGAGTACGTACTCGATACGCACGGCCTGGAAACGATCGAGTTGAAGTGGGGTCAGGGCGCGAAGTGCATCGGTGGCGAGATCAAGGTCGACTCGTTGGGCCGAGCGTTGGAGCTCAAGAAGCGGGGCTATATCGTCACTCCGGATCCGACCGACCCGGTCATCCAGGCCGCCTTCCGCAACGGTGCGATCAAACAGTTTGAGCGACACAGCCGGCTGGGCTTCATCGCCGAGGACTCGTTCTTGGACGAGTGCGACCGGCTCCGCAGCCTGGGATTCAAGCGGATCACCTTGAAGACCGGCGCGTACGGCCTGCGGGAGCTGGCCATGGCTCTGAAGTGGTCGAGCAAGGCGAAGATCGACCTGCTGACGATCGACGGCGCTCCGGGCGGCACGGGCATGAGCCCTTGGCGCATGATGGAAGAATGGGGCGTGCCGAGCATCTACCTCCACTCCGCGGCCGTGCAGTTTGCCAACCGGCTAGCGGCCAAGGGCGAGCGAGTGCCCGACTTGGCATTCGCTGGCGGATTCAGCTCCGAAGACCATGTCTTCAAGGCGTTAGCCCTCGGCGCGCCGTTCGTCAAGGCCGTGTGCATGGGCCGAGCCCTGATGATCCCGGGAATGGTCGGCAAGAACGTGGCGGAATGGATGAACAACGGCGGTCTGCCGAAGACCGTCAGCCAGTACGGCGAGACGCTGGAAGAGATCTTTGTCTGCTGGGAACAGGTCGCGGAAATCGTCGGCAAGAGCGAGATGGCCAAGATCCCGCTTGGTGCCGTGGGGATCTTTTCCTATGTGCAGAAGCTCTCTGTTGGCCTGCAGCAGTTAATGGCCGGCGCGCGACGGTTTCGTCTCTCCTCGATCAGCCGCAAGGACCTGATGAGCCTGACTCGCGATTGCGCCGACGTGACCGCCATTCCCTACGTCATGGACGCCTACCGCGACGAAGCCGAAGCCATTCTCGACAGCTAAGGGGGCACGCTACAGCCAGCCCCGTGGCACACCGTAGGGTGGCCGGACAGCCGAGGCGATCGTGCCCTATCGCATAGCCAACGCCTTGTCGGCGATATCCTTGCGGCACCAAGCACCGCTCCAGCGGATCTTCTTCACGGCCGCGTAGGCGTTGAGTTTGGCTTGAGCGATCGTGTTCCCAAGGGCGGTCACCCCGAGCACACGGCCGCCGGTAGTAAGCACCTGACCGTCCTTCAGGGCCGTACCGGCGTGGAAGACCTTCACGTCGGGCAGTTGCGCGGCGTCGTCCAGGCCGCGGATGGCCAAGCCTCTCTTGTATGACCCCGGGTAGCCTTCACTGGCCATCACCACGCAAACCGCCGGCCGTGGGTCCCACTCCAACGGCGCAATCTGATCCAACCGCCCCTCGGCCGCCGCTTCCAGCACGTCGACCAGATCACTCTTCAGTCGCATCAGGATCGGCTGGGTTTCCGGATCGCCCAGACGGACGTTGTCTTCCAGCACTTTGGGGCCCTGATTGGTAAGCATCAGGCCAGCGTACAACACGCCGCGGAACGGTCGCCGGGCACGCTTCATCGCATGCACCGTGGGCACGAGGACATGCTCTTCGACCCAGCGCATTGTCGGTTCGTCTACTAGCGGGGTCGGGCTGTAAGCGCCCATCCCGCCGGTGTTCGGCCCTTGATCGTGGTCGTAAGCCGCCTTGTGGTCCTGGGCCGGTTGGAGGGTCACGATCGTTTGGCCGTCGGTGATCGCCAACACGCTCACTTCCTGGCCGTGCAGCCGTTCCTCGATCACCAAGCGATCGCCGGCTGCGCCGAATTCGCGATCCTCTGCGATCCGGTTGACCGCCGCGATGGCCTGCTCGCGATTGTCGCAGACGATCACCCCCTTGCCCGCCGCCAAGCCGTCGGCTTTCACCACAACCGGCATGTCCTCCCGATCCTCGACGAACCGGAGCGCCCGGCCGGGGTCGCGAAAGGTGTGATAGTCGGCCGTGGGCACATCGGCACTGCGAAGCAGGTCCTTGCAGAAAACCTTGCTGGCCTCCAACTCGGCGGCAACCTTCGTGGGGCCAAACACTCGCAGGCGTTCTTTGTAAAACGCGTCGACAATCCCGGCAGCCAACGGGGCCTCGGGACCCACAACGGTGAGTGAAACCTTGTTTTCCTTGACGAAGTGGACCAAGGCGGGGAAATCTTCAGCGGAAATATTGACATTCTCCGCATCTAGCGCCGTTCCCGCATTCCCCGGAGCGACAAATACCCGCTCCACGCGGGGACTTTGGGCAATCTTCCACGCCAAGGCGTGTTCCCGTCCGCCGTTGCCGATGACGAGCACGTTCATTCCAATTCTCCTCCCGCCTGACCTTTTCCGCTTTCAAGAGTGTTGATTCTAGTGAGGAAGCGTAGAGGTGACTAGGGGCTTGCCGATGGTGGATGAAGAGATAGCGATGGGCGAGCACCACAAGTTCCCCACCCTTGACTATTGAAGATCCACCCTCCCCTCTGCATTACTAAGGATTGATTGACAAGTGATCCGTTGGAGATAGTAGAATAGGGGTGGCCAGCGCTGGCTTCTTACCCGCGAGTCGCGCCGCCTTCATTCATCTCGCAAGTTCTCGTAGCAGGTACGTTTCCGACTACCGCAAAGGCAGATCCTATGGCAGCTGCGAAGGAGGATCGGGATGGATGCCAGACTTCCACGTCCGCACGAGGCGCAGACCAGAAACGCCGCGGGATCCTCGCCGCCATCTTTGGCTCTCTGATGGGGCTCGGCTTTGCGGCCTTGGGGCTGACGACGACCCTCTGGACGTTCGCCACGGGCCGGTTCATGCTCCCCAACACGCTGGTCGAACCGCCTAACCGATTCCGTGCCGGTTTTCCACGCGACTATCCACCCGGGCAGGTGGAAACGCGGTTCAAAGAATCCCACGGTGTTTGGATCGTTCATGGAGTCTATCAGGGCAAACCCCAAATCTATGCCCTGCGGACGGTTTGCACCCACCTGGGCTGCATCACGATCTGGCAGGCCAATGAGCAGCGATTCAAATGCCCCTGCCACGGCAGCGGGTTTTCCATGGAGGGGGTTAATCTTGAGGGGCCTGCCCCACGTCCGCTGGAACGCTACGCGATCCGGCTGGCCGACGATGGCCAGTTGGAAGTCGACACGAGTGTTATGTTTCAACAGGAACTCGGCCAGTGGAATGATCCGGCCAGCTATGTGGCGGTTTAGCGTATGGGATGGGATGACCGAATCCGCAACTCGCAGCTCTGGAAGAGCATCTTCCGGCATCCGCCGCCCACCGACCGGCGAAATCGAGTCCTCGTCGTCTTGACCAACTTGATCCTCCACCTGCATCCGGTGGCGATCAAGAAGCATGCCCTCCAGATGCGCTACACCTGGTGCATGGGCGGGATCACGTTCTTCTTGTTCCTGGTGGAAACGATCACCGGCGTGCTGTTGATGTTCTACTACCGGCCCACGCTAGAGTGGGCTTACAACGACATGCTCGCCTTGCGCGACACGGTCTCGCTGGGCGTGCTGCGCGAGATTCACCGGTGGACAGCCCATGCGATGGTCATCACGGTCTGGCTCCACATGTACCGGGTGTTTCTCACGGGCAGCTACAAGCCGCCTCGCGAGTTCAATTGGGTCATTGGCGTCGTGCTCCTGGTGCTGACCTTGTTGCTCTCCTTCACTGGCTACCTCTTGCCCTGGGATCAGTTGTCGATGTGGGCCGTCACCGTCGGCTCGAACATGGCCCGGGCGGTGCCGCTGGTTGGCCATGAGGGCCCCGGGCAGCAGTTGTTGACGGCCGACGGCATCGACATGATCACCAGCGGCTCGGATGCCCGTTTCGCTTTGCTCGGCGCAAAGGCCGTCGGCGAAGAGACCTTGAATCGCTTTTACGTCCTTCACTGTGTGGCCCTTCCGCTGTTTGCTGGCCTGCTGATGGCCTTCCACTTCTGGCGAGTCCGGAAGGATGGCGGCATCAGCGGACCGCTGTGACGAGGGAAGAGTAGGAGTGATTGGTTCGTAGGCATGTATACGACGCAAGCCGAATTCATCGAAAGCATCGCCAGTCCGCTCGGCTGGTACTACGTGGTGGTGACGGCGTTGAACGTCGCCGCGGCCGGGCATGCCTTGCGCCGAGGGCGGAGCCGGGGCCGATCTTTGGCGTGGCTGGGGATGGCTGCGATCTTCGGCATCTTGAGTTGTCTGACCTTCCTCGGGCGTCCGCTCGGACTGCCGGAGACCGTCAAGACGGCGATTGACGCAGTGCTCGGTCCGGTGACGTTCACGCTCGGCTGCTTGACTTTGCTCGTCGTGCTCTACCTGGGGCGAAGGTTCTTCGTGCGTCCGGCCGTCGCTTGGACGGCGCTGAACGCCTCGCTGGCGTGGCTGGGGCTCTCGATGACCGACGCCAGCTTTGCGGCGACGGTCACTCGCCCTGACAATGTGCCGATCGTGGCGATGGTCTACCTGCTGGCGTTTTTCACCTGGCTGGGGGCGAGCCAGGCGGTCCAAAATGACGAGCGACTCGGCCAGGGGCAGGAGCCCGTGGAAAAGGATCTCGCCGGCACGGTTCTCGTCTGGCCCGATCTGGTCTACATCGAGTTGATTACGATGGTCGTGCTCAGCGCGGGGTTGATCGTCTGGTCGCTCACGCTCCAGGCCCCGCTGGAGCAGCCAGCCAACCCGGCCGTCACGCCGAATCCCTCCAAGGCGCCGTGGTATTTCCTCGGGCTTCAGGAAATGCTCGTCTATTTCGACCCGGCCATCGCTGGAGTGATCCTGCCGGCGCTCGTCATCCTCGGGCTGATGGCGATTCCCTATCTCGATTTCAACCCGAAGGGGAGCGGTTACTACACGATCGCCCAGCGGCGGTTCGGATACCTAGTCTTTCAGTTCGGTTTTCTGCAACTCTGGATTCTGTTGATTCTGATCGGCATTTTCTTCCGCGGGCCGAACTGGAGTTTCTTCGGTCTCTGCGAGCCTCGCGATCCGAGCAAGGTTCTGACGCTGGCGAACATCAAGTTGTCGGAATACTTCTGGGTGCATGGCCTGGGCCACAGCCTGCCTCAGCCGGCGCCTGGCAGCGGCATGCTGACTCAACTGGCAGTGATCCTCTGGCGTGAGATCGCCGGCTTGGTCGTGCTCGTCGGGTACTTTGCCCTCCTGCCGCTGCTGCTTGGCCGAACCATTCTCCGCGACTTTCGACAACGGATGGGGCTCGGGCGCTATACGATCCTGGCACTGTTCGGCCTGATGATGCTGGCCCTGCCAATCAAAATGATCCTTCGCTGGTCGTTCAATCTCAGCTATCTCCTAAGTATCCCGGAGTACTTTTTCAACTTCTGAACCAACCAAACACGGCTTTCAGCTTTCAGCCTACTGCCTACCCATGTCCTCCAACGAGACCTTTTACAACCTGAAGCGACTGCACCTGGTGTTTACGGTCTCGTCGCTTGCGCTCCTGGCGGCAACGCTCTGGATGCTGGCCGCCGATCACCGCCGGGAGTGGAAGGTCTATCAGCGAACGTTTCGGGACCAGGTTCAACCCTCGTTGACCGAGGCGGATTTGCGTGAGGCGGAGGCGGCCAACGATACGGCCGCGGTCGAGACGCTGCGTCGGACGTTGAACTCACAGCAGCCCAGTCTTGCGAAGCGACTGTTGCGACTTCCGCTGATTGACGCCTTTGGCCGCCCGCTGACCATCCGGCAGATCTGGCTGCCGGACTTGACGATCAACTACAACTTTCGCCAGGTGGCTCGATTCGACCGTTGTACGACGTGCCATCTGGGCATCGACAATACCTCGCCGGGCAGCCGGGGACTGCCGCAGCCCTATTGCTCCCACCCACGGCTGGATTTGTTCGTGGGCACGGGCAGTCCGCATCCGGCCGGCGAGTTTGGTTGCACGATCTGCCATGCAGGGCAGGGGAGTGCCACGGCGTTCAAGTTCGCCTCGCATACGCCGAACGATCCCGAGGAGCGGGGCCGTTGGCAGAAGCAACACGGTTGGTTCTGGAACCAGGCCTGGGACTTCCCCATGAAGCCCTCGCGGTTCGCGGAAAGCAGTTGCCTGAGATGCCATCACGATGTGGTCGATCTGGAACCCACGCGACGGTTCCCCGATCCGCCGGCCCCCAAGCTCCTGGCCGGCTACCAGCTTGTTCGACAGAACGGTTGCTTCGGCTGCCATGAGATCAAGGGGATCGGCGAGTCCGGCGAGCGGCTGGGCCCTGACATGCGTCTGGAACCGAACGACCTGAAGGCGGCCGACGATTCCTCGTCCGGGACGATGCGCAAGGTCGGTCCCAGTCTGCGCAACCTGGCAGGCA